>NZ_JAQGFU010000050.1:0-26634 GCF_030078455.1 Klebsiella sp. Ech2A
ATCTGCGCCAGGCCATTGAGCTCAACCCGCCGCACCTGTCGTGGTATCAGCTAACGATTGAGCCGAATACCCTGTTCGGCTCCCGTCCGCCGGTGCTGCCGGATGACGATGCGCTGTGGGATATTTTTGAGCAGGGGCATCAGCTGCTGACGGCGGCAGGCTATCAACAGTATGAAACCTCCGCCTACGCCAAACCCGGCTATCAGTGCCAGCACAATCTTAACTACTGGCGCTTTGGCGACTACCTCGGTATCGGCTGCGGGGCGCACGGTAAGGTGACGTTCCCTGACGGACGCATTCTGCGTACGGCAAAAACGCGCCATCCGCGCGGCTACATGGAAGGCCGCTACCTTGAGCGGCAGCACGACGTCGAGGCGGCGGATAAGCCGTTCGAGTTCTTTATGAACCGTTTCCGCCTGCTGGAAGCCGCGCCGCGCGCCGAGTTCACCCGCTATACCGGCCTTGATGAGAGCGTGATTCGCCCGCAAATTGCCGCCGCCATCGCCCAGGGCTACCTGGCTGAGGACGCGCACTGCTGGCAGATAACCGAGCACGGCAAGCTGTTTTTAAACTCGCTGCTGGAGCTGTTCCTGAGCGAAGATTAAGCATCCGGGCGGCCCTTCGCCGCCCGTTTTTTTCCCGCACGATCCCCCTCTTCTCACCCTTGTTTTCCCCTCCGCGCTTCGCTCAAAGCGCCTGCTCCTTTTTTATTCAGATCTTTGCAGCCAATCACAAATACACATCGATATTTTTCCATTTCTTGACTCCTTTTTTGCGCAGTGGTAATCCTGCTTCATCGGTTGAGCAAATGTAAAACCGAAGTATCCTACATGTGAATTATTGGTAACTCTTATTAAAAAAGTCTTTATGACGTCGGCCCATGCCGGCGGGCTCAAGCATATAAAAAAGAGGGTAAGACAATGAATTACCGCAATGTTTTTATCGCACTTGCAACAATATCCGCCGGCGTTACCGCTTCAGCACAGGCAGCGGAATCCGCCACGGTCGCCTTTTTAATGCCCGACCAGGCATCGACGCGCTACGAGCAGCATGATTTTCCGGGCTTCAAGGCGGAGATGAGCAAACTGTGCGCCGACTGCAAGGTCATTTATCAAAACGCCAACGCCAGCGCCACCCTGCAGCAGCAGCAGTTCAACTCGGTGATTGCCCAGGGCGCGAAAATCATCGTTCTCGATCCGGTGGACTCTTCCGCCGCCGCTGCGCTGGTCGCCAACGCCCAGGCGCAGGATGTCAAAGTGATCGCCTACGATCGCCCCATCCCGGCAAAACCGGCAGATTTCTACGTCTCGTTTGATAACGAAGGGATTGGCTATGCCATCTCTAAATCCTTAACCAGCCATCTGAAAGAGAGCGGCGTGCCGCAGGATGCCGGCGTGCTGCAAATCAACGGCTCCCCTACCGACGCGGCGGCGGGGCTGATCCGCGACGGTATTCACCGCGGCCTGAAGGAGTCGGGCTACAAAACCCTGGCAGAATTTGATACGCCGGAATGGGCGCCGCCAAAAGCGCAGGAGTGGGCTGCCGGGCAGATAACCCGCTTTGGCGACAAAATTAAAGGCGTAGTTGCCGCCAACGACGGCACCGGCGGCGGGGCGATTGCCGCCTTCAAAGCCGCTGGCGTACAGCCGGTACCGCCGGTCACCGGCAATGACGCCACCATCGCCGCGCTGCAGCTCATTATTGCCGGCGACCAGTACAACACCATCTCCAAACCGTCTGAGATCGTCGCGGCGGCGGCGGCGAAAGTGGCCGTTGAGTTTATTCAGGGTAAGAAGCCGCAGGCCAGCACCACCCTGTACAACACCCCTTCGCAGCTCTTCACCCCGGCGGTGATCACCGCGAAAAATATTAAAGCGGAAATCTTCGATAAGAAGATCCAGACCTACGCTCAGGTTTGTACCGGCGAATACGCCGCAGCCTGCCAGAAGTTAGGCATCGAAAAGTAATTTTGCCACGCGCCCGTCATCCAACGGCGGGCGTAGTTTCGCAATAGTTGAGGTCTCTTCCATGTCGCAAGAACAAGAGAAAATATCCACGGCCGGGCAGCCGATCCTGAAGCTCAGCAACGTCTCTAAACACTTTGGCGCGGTCTGCGCCCTGGCGGATATCGAGCTGGAGGTCCACGCCGGTGAAGTGGTGGCGCTGGTGGGCGATAACGGCGCGGGAAAATCTACGCTGGTCAAAATCCTCGCCGGCGTGCATCAGCCCACCGACGGCACCATTGAGTTCGACGGCAGGGTCGTCACGCTTGATAGCCCGGGAAAAGCGCTGGAATACGGCATCGCCACGGTTTTTCAGGATTTAGCCCTGTGCGAAAACCTGGACGTGGTGGCCAACCTGTTTTTAGGCCAGGAGATCTCGCCTTTACAGCTGGATGAGGTTGCCATGGAGGTGCGGGCGTGGACGCTGCTGCAGGAGCTGGCGGCCCGAATTCCGTCGGTACGCGAACCCATCGCCTCGCTCTCTGGCGGCCAGCGCCAAACCGTGGCCATTGCCCGCTCCCTGCTGATGAATCCAAAAATCATCATGCTGGATGAGCCGACCGCCGCCCTCGGCGTCGCCCAGACGGCGGAAGTGCTCAACCTGATCGAGCGCGTTCGCGAACGCGGCCTCGGCGTCATTATTATCAGCCATAACATGGAAGACGTGCGCGCGGTTGCCGATCGTATCGTGGTGCTGCGCCTCGGGCGCAATAAAGGGGTCTTCACCCCCGACGCCACCAACCAGGAGCTGGTCGCCGCCATTACCGGCGCAACGGAAAACGCCGTGTCGCGCCGCGTTGAACGTAAATCACAGTTAAGTTCTTCGGGAGTGATTTAATTTTATGAACAGCAAGACAGAATCCCGCCCGGCCCTGGATCGCAGCGATGAGCGCGTTCAGCACAACGATGGTCTGTTCGGCGTGGTGCGTGCGCAAATCAACCGTATCAAGACCGGCGATCTCGGCACCGCCCCGGTGATTGCCGGGCTGATCGTTATCTCCCTGGTGTTTACCTGGCTCAACCCGGTGTTTATTGCGCCGAATAACCTGGTTAACCTGCTTTTTGACTGCGCTACCGTAGGCTTTATCTCGCTGGGGATCGTCTGCGTGCTGATGCTGGGCGAAATCGACCTTTCCGTCGGCTCGATGAGCGGCCTCGCCTCGGCGATTGTCGGCGTCCTGTGGGTCAACGCGGGCTGGCCGGTCGCCGCGGCTATTGGCGTCGCGCTGCTGTGCGGTATCGCCGTCGGCCTGATATACGCCCTGCTCTATAACCGCGTCGGGATGCCGAGCTTCGTGGCGACGCTCGCCGGCCTGCTGGCGCTGCTCGGGATGCAGCTGTACATTCTCGGCCCCAGCGGCAGCATCAACCTGCCCTACGCTTCGCCGCTGGTTCGCTTCGGCCAGCTGATGGTGATGCCGGGCTGGTTCTCTCATACCATGGCGCTTCTGCCCGGCCTGGCTCTGCTGACGTTTGGCCTGAAAACCCGCGTACGCCGCCTGCAGGCTAACCTCTCCGCGGAGTCCGTCAGCTCGCTGCTGCTGCGCGCGGTGCTGCTAACGGTGATTTTTGAGGCCGCCGTTTTCTACCTCAACCTGGGCCGCGGCGTGCCGTGGATTTTCGGTCTGTTTGTCGCGGCGGCGATGGTGCTCAACTATGCGCTGAAGCGGACAAAATGGGGACGCTCGATGTTTGCGGTCGGCGGCAACCGCGAGGCTGCGCGTCGTTCGGGGATTAACGTCAGGGCCATTTACGTCAGCGCCTTTGTGCTCTGCGCGACGCTGGCGACGTTCGGGGGGATTCTGGCGGCTTCACGCCTGGCCTCAGCCAGCCAGCAGGCCGGTACCGGCGACGTTAACCTCAACGCCATCGCCGCGGCGGTGATCGGCGGCACCAGCCTGTTTGGCGGGCGCGGTAGCGCCTGGTCCGCGCTGCTGGGGATCATCGTGATTCAGTCGATTTCGAACGGTCTGACGCTGCTGAATCTGCCCTCATCGCTGCGCTATATCATTACCGGCTGCGTGCTGGCGATTGCGGTGATTATCGACTCGCTGGCCCGCCGCTCGCGCGTATCGCACGGACGTGCCTAATCGGGACGATTAAAGAGAGTATTGCGCGGTCCGGACGTCACGGGCCGCGCAATGAATAGGTTATTTCAGCGAGTTCACCAGCGTCTTGCGGCTCTCTTCAAGGGAAACCACCCGGCTGCAGACGTCTTTGCCAAACTGCTGGAAATCCGCCTCCTGGTTCTTCCACTCTTCCTGAATCGCCGTTTGCAGGCCGCCGAGGCTACCGAGGATCCCCTGTAGCGGATTGCCGCCGCCCTTGAGAACCGCCTTCGCGCCCATTTCGTTAATGCTGTCCTGCAGGATGCCGCCCATCGCCTGATTGACCAGCTGCTGGCCGTCGGCGCGGACCTGATCGATCGCTTTATAGTGGAAGGTCAGCCCGTCGCTGCGGCGTTCAATAATACGGTTCATCTGCGTTTTTAGCTGCGTGTCCAGTTTGGTCAGGCGGCCGTGCATGCTGCTGCTGGTTCCCACCTGTTCGGTGATGATTTTATCCAGCGCCTTGCGGCCTTTTTCAACCCGCGCGCGGGCGCCGTCGTCAATCCACGGCAGGCTGCTGCGCAGGCCGGCCTGATAATCCTGAGCCTGCTCGCGCTGGGCCGCGTTCAGGGAATACTGTTTTCCGTTATAGGTCAGGCTGCCGTCCGGCATAATCACCAGATCGCCGTTCTCCCCTTTCACCTGAACCTTCTGCGGGCTGAGGATTACGTCGTCGCGCGGCGTGACGCTACACTGGTAGTCCGCATGCGCGGTCAAAGCGGTGACGGACAGCGCCACCGCCAGCAGCGTTTTGCGCATCATAAAGCTCCCTTCAGACAAAACGGGTCGGCAATTGCCGACCCTCGTCAAACTTAGTCCCACCAGATGTCAAAAAGTTCGCTGGTGCGCACGTCGGCAAGCTGACGCTCTTCCAGCCACTTGCGGACAATGGCCTGGTGCTCTTCGGTGCATTTACCGATTTCCTGCAGGCAGATCAGACCTTCCCAGGAGAGGTAGCCGCTGCCGTCAAACGCCAGCTTGTTCGGCTCGATCACTTCATTGATCAGGTCGTTCACGGTCTGGTCGATATGCTCTTCGCTGCTCCCGTCCGGGAAACGCCAGGCGACGGAGAAGCCCACTTCCTGAAACTCGTCGATATGCATTTTCTTACGCAGACGACGGCTACGGTTCTTTGCCATTATTTCACCCTCTCGAACATTAAGTCCCATACGCCGTGGCCAAGACGGTGGCCACGCTGTTCAAATTTGGTTACCGGGCGCGATTCCGGGCGCGGTACATAGTCGTTGCTTTCCGACCGGTTGCGGTAGCCGTCGAGCGACGACATCACTTCCAGCATATGCTCGGCATACTGTTCCCAGTCGGTCGCCATATGGAAGACGCCGCCGAGCTTGAGCTTGCTTTTAACCAGTTCGGCGAACGGCGCCTGCACGATGCGGCGTTTATTATGCCGCGCTTTGTGCCACGGGTCCGGGAAAAAGAGCTGCACCATATTAAGGGAGTTATCCGCGATCATGGTGTGCAGCACTTCGACCGCATCGTGACACATCACGCGCAGGTTTTGTACACCCTCTTCCTCAGCGGAAGCAAGGCACGCCCCGACGCCCGGAGAGTGGACTTCAATCCCGAGGAAATTCTGCTCCGGTTTCGCCTTAGCCATCGCCACCAGCGAGGAGCCCATGCCAAAACCGATCTCTAAGGTGACCGGCGCCTCGCGGCCAAACAGCGAAGCTAAATCAAGCGGCGCATCGGTGAACTCAACGCCCATCACCGGCCAGATATTATCCAACGCGTGCTGTTGCCCTTTGGTCAGGCGGCCCTGGCGGCGGACGAAGCTACGAATGCGGCGCAGAGGGCGGCCGTTTTCATCGAACTCCGGAGATATGACGTCGTTTTTCATAAAGGTTAGGTCTGCTTGTGAATGTGTGCGGAAAACGGGCATTATCCAAAGTTACCCGACGGATGCAAGGGTTTACAGCCTCTCGCCCTTGTGCTGCAATCTGCCACCCTGTTATCGCAATTCCGGAGCTGCAGCTTTGACTTTTCTCGCCGCGCAATTTTCAGCCCAGGTGCTGGAGTGGTACGACAAATACGGGCGTAAAACCCTGCCATGGCAAATCGGCAAAACGCCCTACAAAGTATGGCTCTCCGAGGTGATGTTGCAACAAACGCAGGTGGCAACGGTAATCCCTTATTTTGAACGCTTTATGGCGCGTTTCCCAACGGTTATCGATCTGGCCAACGCCCCGCTGGACGAAGTCCTGCATCTGTGGACCGGCCTTGGCTACTACGCCCGGGCGCGTAATTTACATAAGGCGGCGCAGCAGGTGGCCAGCCAGCACGGCGGCGAGTTCCCGCAGACCTTTGACGAAGTAGCCGCCCTGCCCGGAGTCGGACGCTCGACGGCGGGCGCCATTTTATCGCTCTCTCTGGGTAAGCATTTTCCGATCCTCGACGGCAACGTGAAGCGCGTGCTGGCCCGCTGCTATGCGGTCAGCGGCTGGCCGGGAAAAAAAGAGGTCGAGAAGCAGCTTTGGGGGATTAGCGAAGAGGTGACGCCGGCCAAAGGGGTCGAGCGTTTTAACCAGGCGATGATGGATCTGGGGGCGATCGTCTGCACCCGTTCGAAGCCTAAATGCGAGCTGTGCCCGCTGAATAACGGCTGCGAGGCCTACGCCCATAATTCATGGACTCAATATCCCGGCAGAAAACCGAAGCAGACCATTCCGCAACGCAGCGGCTATTTTCTGCTGATGCAGCACGGTGATGAGGTATTTCTCGCCCAGCGCCCGCCGGCAGGTCTGTGGGGCGGATTATTCTGTTTTCCGCAGTTTGAAGATGAAGAGGCGCTGCGCGAGTGGCTGGCACAGCGGCAGATTCAGGCCGATAATCTGACGCAGCTGACCGCGTTTCGCCACACTTTCAGCCATTTCCACCTGGATATTGTGCCGATGTGGCTTACAGTGCACTCATCAGGCGCATGCATGGATGAAGCTGGCGCACTCTGGTATAACTTAGCGCAGCCGCCGTCGGTCGGTCTGGCGGCTCCCGTGGAACGCCTGTTGCAACAGCTTAAGGCCGGGGCGCTGGTATAGCGTTCAGGCGAATTAAAGAGGATTAATCATGAGCAGAACTATTTTTTGTACTTTCCTGCAGCGCGAAGCGGATGGCCAGGATTTCCAGCTCTACCCGGGCGATCTCGGCAAACGCATCTATAACGAGATCTCCAAAGAGGCCTGGGCCCAGTGGCAGCACAAGCAGACCATGCTGATCAACGAGCAGAAGCTCAACATGATGAACGTCGAGCACCGCAAGCTGCTGGAACAGGAGATGATCAAGTTCCTGTTTGAAGGCAAAGATGTGCATATCGAAGGCTATACGCCGCCGGAAAAATCGTAAGCGCCAGACTGCGGTTACGCACAATCCACACAACGCACGTTCCCGGAATGATGAAAAAATATTTAGCGCTAGCGCTCATTGCGCCTTTGCTCGTTTCGTGTTCCACCTCGAATAAACGAGGTGGCGAGTACAACGAGGCCTGGGTTAAAGACACCAACGGCTTCGATATCCTGATGGGTCAGTTCGCCCATAACGTCGAAAATATTTGGGGCTATAACGAGGTTCTGCTTGCCGGGCCTAAGGACTACGTTAAGTACACCGATCAATATCAGACCCGCAGCCACATCAACTTTGATGAGGGGACCATCACCGTTGAAACCATCGCCGGCATCGATCCTGCCGGGCGCCTGCGCCAGGCGATTATCAAAACCCTGCTGATGGGCGACGATCCGAACTCCATCGACCTCTATTCCGATGTCGACGACATTCAGATTTCGAAAGAGCCGTTTCTCTATGGCCAGGTGGTGGATAACACCGGCGCGTCGATTCGCTGGGAGTGGCGTGCCGCGCGCTTTGCCGACTATCTGCTGCAAACTCGCCTTAAGAGCCGCAGCAACGGCCCGCGAATGATCTACAGCATCACCATCAGCCTGGTGCCGAACCACCTCGATAAGCGTGCGCATAAATATATCGGCATGGTACGCCAGTCGGCGCGGAAGTACGGCATTGACGAGTCGCTGATTCTGGCGATTATGCAGACCGAATCCTCCTTCAACCCTTACGCCGTCAGCAACTCCGACGCGCTGGGCCTGATGCAGGTCGTCCAGCACAGCGCCGGGAAAGACGTGTTCCGCTCCCAGGGGAGATCGGGTCTGCCGAGCCGCAGCTTCCTGTTCGATCCGGCCAACAATATCGATACCGGCACCGCATACCTGGCGATGTTGAACAACGTCTATCTCGCCGGCATCGACAACCCCACCTCGCGGCGCTATGCGGTGATCACCGCCTATAACGGCGGCGCGGGGAGCGTACTGCGGGTCTTCTCCAGCGATAAGGTCCAGGCTGCCAATATCATTAACAGCATGACGCCGGGGGACGTCTACACGACGCTCACCACCCGCCACCCCTCAGGGGAATCCCGCCGCTACCTGTATAAAGTCAACACGGCGCAGAAGTCCTACCGCCGCAAATAGGGTCTTTGCCCTCTACCCGGCTCTCGGCACGCGCGAGAGCCGGGATCGTCTCGATCCATTTCACCGCCCGCCATACGAAAACGTTATTTGCATCACAATCTAATCTGCAAATTAATATGGATTGCATTTATTTGCGGAAGGTAACAAAACATGATGGCGCTTGCTGATAGAATTTCATCAAATCGTAGTCCTGAATGTAACCATAACAACAGCTCCCCCGCTTACTCGTGAGGAAAATAACATGAACCTTAAGCTGCAGCTTAAAATATTGTCGTTTCTGCAGTTCTGCCTGTGGGGTAGTTGGCTGACTACGCTAGGCTCCTATATGTTTGTGACGCTTAAGTTTGACGGAGCGTCGATCGGTGCCGTTTACAGCTCGCTGGGGATTGCGGCCGTGTTTATGCCCACGCTGCTGGGCATCGTGGCGGATAAATGGATCAGCGCCAAGTGGGTGTATGCGCTATGCCATCTGGTCGGGGCGGGGACGCTATTTATGGCGGCTCAGGTCACCACGCCGGGGGAGATGTTCCTGGTTATTCTCCTCAACTCGCTGGCCTATATGCCAACCCTGGGGCTGATTAACACCATTTCCTACTATCGTCTGAAATCCGCCGGGATGGATATCGTCGCCGATTTCCCGCCAATCCGTATCTGGGGCACCATCGGTTTTATCATGGCGATGTGGGCCGTCAGCTTCGCCGGCTTCGAGCTAAGCCATATGCAGCTTTATATCGGCGCAACGCTCTCCGTCGTGCTGGCGCTGTTCACCCTGACGCTGCCGCATATCCCGGTCTCTAACCAGCAGAAAAACCAGAGCTGGAGCACCATGCTGGGCCTGGACGCCTTTGCCCTGTTCAAAAACAAACGGATGGCGATTTTCTTTATCTTCTCCATGCTGTTGGGCGCAGAGCTGCAGATCACCAACATGTTCGGTAATACCTTCCTGCACAGCTTCGACAATAACCCGCTGTTCGCGGGCAGCTTTATCGTCGAGCATGCATCGGTCATGATGTCGATTTCCCAGATCTCCGAAACCCTGTTTATTCTGACCATTCCGTTCTTCCTGAGCCGCTACGGCATCAAGAACGTCATGCTGATCAGTATCGTGGCGTGGATGCTGCGCTTCGGCCTGTTCGCCTACGGCGACCCATCGCCGTTCGGCACCGTGCTGCTGGTTCTGTCGATGATTGTCTACGGCTGCGCCTTCGACTTCTTCAACATCTCGGGTTCGGTGTTTGTCGAGAAAGAGGTGAGACCGGAAATTCGCGCCAGCGCCCAGGGGATGTTCCTGATGATGACCAACGGCTTCGGCTGTATTCTTGGCGGCGTGGTGAGCGGGAAAGTGGTGGAGATGTATACCACCGACGGTATTACCAACTGGCAGCCGGTATGGCTGATCTTCGCCGGATACTCGCTGGTTCTGGCCTTCGCCTTCGTCGCACTGTTTAAATACAAGCACGTCAGAGAGCCTGCAGCCGTCCAGCAGAGCGCCTGATAGCAGCCCGGCGGCGCGACGCCTGCCGGGCGACAAAACGCCACGCCCCGCGCTCGCGCCGGGGCGTTTTTTTATGCCTTCAGCACGTTGCCGTACAGCCGCTTAATGCCGTCGGGATCCGTTTCGCTGTAGACGCCCTGTAGCTCCGGCGAGAAGCCGGGCAGCATATTGACGCCCTCCTCCAGCGCGAGGAAGTAGCGCAGCACCGCTCCGCCCCATACTTCGCCCGGCACCACGCACAGCACCCCCGGCGGATACGGCAGCGCCCCCTCCGCCGCCACGCGGCCTTCGGCCTCGCTCAGGCGCACGAGGTCAACGTTACCGCGGATAAACTCGCGGTTCGCGTCCTGCGGATTCATCACGACTCTCGGGAAGCTCCGCTTGCGGAACATCTCTTTTTGCAGGTCCTTAACGTCGAAACTGACGTACAGATCGTGCATCTCCTGACATAGCTCGCGGATAGTGTAATCACGATAGCGTACCGGATACTTGTTAAAGATGGTCGGCAGCACGTCGGCAAGCGGGGTATCGGCTTCGATATGCTGTTCAAACTGCGCCAGCATCGCCACCAGCTGCGCCATTTTTTCAGCGCTCTCGGCCGGGGTCAGCAGGAACAGAATCGAGTTCAGATCGCACTTCTCGGGCACAATGCCGTTCTCGCGCAGGTAGTGCGCCAGAATCGTCGCCGGGATCCCGAAGTCGGTATATTCGCCGCTTTGCGCGTCGATGCCCGGCGTGGTCAGCAGCAGCTTGCAGGGATCAACGAAGTACTGATCGCCCGCATAGCCCTCAAAGCCGTGCCAGCTGGCGCCCGGCTCAAAGCTGAAGAAGCGCCGCTCGCGGGCGATGGCTTCGGTCGGATGATCCTGCCACGGACGCCCGGCCACCGTCGGCGGCACAAAGGGCTGAATCATCTTACAGCTGGCGAGGATCGCCTTACGCGCTTCGATACCCAGCGCCACGCACTCTGCCCATAGCCGGCGGCCGCTTTCGCCTTCATGAATTTTGGCATTCACGTCGAGCGCCGCAAACAGCGGGTAAAACGGGCTGGTTGACGCGTGCAGCATAAAGGCGTTGTTCAACCGCTTGTGCGGGCAGAACCGCGCCTGGCCGCGCAGGTGGTTATCCTTCTTGTGGATCTGCGAGGTTTGCGAGAAACCGGCCTGCTGTTTGTGCACCGACTGGGTGACAAAGATGCCCGGATCTTCCGGCGTCAGATCGAGCAGCAGCGGCGAACAGTCGGCCATCATCGGAATAAACTGCTCGTAGCCGACCCAGGCGGAATCAAACAGGATGTAGTCGCACAGGCTGCCAATTTTATCCACCACCTGACGGGCGTTGTAGACGGTGCCGTCGTAGGTGCCCAGCTGAATCACCGCCAGGCGGAACGGCCGCGGCGCGTCGGCCTTTTCCGGCGCCACTTCACGGATCAGGTTGCGCAGATAGCCTTCATCGAAGCAGTGGTCATCGATGCCGCCGATAAAGCCGAACGGGTTGCGCGAGGCCTCAAGGTAGACCGGCGTGGCCCCGGCCTGAATCAGCGCGCCGTGATGGTTGGATTTGTGGTTGTTACGATCGAACAGCACCAGGTCGCCGCGGGTGAGCAGCGCGTTGCTGACCACCTTATTCGCCGCCGAGGTGCCGTTAAGGACGAAATAGGTTTTGTCGGCGTTAAACACCTTCGCCGCGAACTTCTGCGCGTGCTTGGCGGAGCCTTCGTGGATCAGCAGGTCACCCAGCTTGACGTCGGCATTGCACATATCGGCGCGGAAGACGTTCTCACCAAAGAAGTCAAAGAACTGACGGCCCGCAGGGTGTTTTTTAAAAAACGCGCCGTGCTGATGTCCCGGACAGGCAAAGGTGCTGTTGTCCATCTCGACGTACTGGGTCAGGGTATTAAAGAACGGCGGCAGCAGGTTGTCTTCATAGCGGCAGGCGGCCGCTTCCAGCTCCAGCCACTCCTGCTCTTTACCGGTCATCACCGCCGCGACGCCGTCAGGCTTTACCATTTCGCTGTCGCTTAGCAGATAGACCGGCAGGTTAAACCCGCTACGCTTAAGCAGAGAGAGGATGCCGCTGCGGCTGTCCGCTGCGGTAATGACGACTGCCGCCACATCGGTAAAATCGGTACTGTCCAGCGCTACCACGCGACGGTGGGTGGACAGATGGGGGACCAGCTCGCAGCTGGCGGCAATGTGCATTGATTTCATTAGCGCGAATACCCGTTTCCGGAGAGTAAAAGGCCTCAGACAAGGCGTTCACGCCTTGTCCAACGAAATGTCAGGGTCCGACTGGATTCCAGCTCCGACCGCCCGACATCAGTAAAAGCAGACCGGGTCCGCTTTTACTGTTGTCCTGCAGTGAGCATACGCTGCCTTCACCGCATGAGGGGAAGAGGATCGAGACTAAGAGTAGCAAGATGAGGCGGCTTGCGCATCCGCGCGCGGCGGCAATGCGTTGGTGATGCGGTCATCCCGGCGGCCTCATAGTTGAAGAGAAGAAAATTCGCGCAATAATGTCACCTTTGCCATACCCAGGCAAGATCAATTGCATATGCAGTTACACTACGGATCCACAAGCGTTTACGCCGTGACAGGTTCATAATAATGCACTTATTAGGGATAATTAACGGGAGCACACTGTGGTTACAGGACCTTTTATTAACGCCGGCGCGGTGCTGTTAGGCGGCATTATTGGCGCACTTTTAAGCCAGAGATTGCCGGAGCGCATCCGCACAGCGATGACCTCTATTTTTGGCCTCGCCTCTTTGGGCATCGGTATTTTATTAGTGATTAAATGCGCCAACCTACCGGTGATGGTGCTCGCCACCCTTCTCGGCGCCCTGCTTGGCGAAGTGTGCAATATGGAGAAAGGGACCAACGCTTTGGTCGGCAAGCTCCAGCAGATATTTTCGCCCAAGGGCAAGCGGCGGGTTGCCGCCCATGACTCTTTTGTACAGAGCTACGTCGCGATTATCGTGCTGTTCTGCGCCAGCGGCACCGGAGTCTTCGGCGCGATGCGCGAAGGCATGACCGGCGACGCCAGCATTCTTATTGCCAAAGCGTTCCTCGACTTTTTCACCGCCACCATCTTTGCCTGTTCTCTCGGTATTGCCGTCGCGGCGATAAGCGTCCCGATGCTGGCAATTCAGCTCACCCTGGCGGCCTGCGCGGCGTTAATTATGCCTTTGACGACCCCGATGATGATGGCCGATTTCAGCGCCGTTGGCGGAATGCTGCTGCTGGCGACCGGGTTGCGCATCTGCGGTATCAAGATGTTTGCGGTGGTCAATATGCTGCCGGCGCTGGTGCTGGCCATGCCGCTATCGGCTGCCTGGAGCCTCTTTTTCGCCTGAAGGTGCGTGCTTTTAATGCAATGTGGTGATAGATTGTCCATCCTGCGTTGATTTGATGAAATTTCGTTGACGCAGCGAGGCGAATCGGTTTTAATGCGCCCCGTTGCCCGGATAGCTCAGTCGGTAGAGCAGGGGATTGAAAATCCCCGTGTCCTTGGTTCGATTCCGAGTCCGGGCACCACTATTCAGAGAACCCAGCCTATGGCTGGGTTTTTGCTTTTCTGCAGCCGGACTCTCCATCGAACTGCGTTCGATTATTCGCCGCCAGCGGCTCACCCCTTCGGGGCCGGCGCGGCGAGCGCGCCGTTCAACGCCTTCGGCGTTAGTCCGAGTCCGGGCACCACTATTCAGGGAACCCAGCCTATGGCTGGGTTTTTGCTTTTCTGCGGCCGGACTCTCCATCGAACTACGTTCGATTATTCGCCGCCAGCGGCTCACCCCTTCGGGGCCGGCGCGACGAGCGCGCCGTTCAACGCCTCCGGCGTTGAACGTCACGAAACCCGTTGTGTTTTATCCAGTGACTGGAACATCGCATTTTTAGCGCAGGGGTATTTCCCGTAAACGTCCGAGTCGTGAAAGCTTGTCCGGGTTGCGTACAATAAATATCTGCGCAAGATGACCATCGATATCAAGAGCAAAACTGACTGCCGCTGCGATATGGTTTTGGTCAAAGAGCAAAACGCCTTGCAGGCCGTTGATGCGCGCGGGTCGCCATTCATAGGTTCGCCAAAATACAGACAGTTTACCGCCGATGAACTCAAGAACGTCGATTTTGCCGATAATCGGTGTCGGATTGGCGGAAACTTTGCCACCGCCATCCGCGCTGAGCGTAATATCTTCTGACAGCAGAGCAGAAAGCGGTTTGGCATTCCCGGTCTCCACCGCGGCTTTGAAAGAGGCAAGCAACGCTTCCTGCCGTTCCTCTGGAATAACGCTACGTACCTGCGAGTGGCCAACCTTTTCCCGCGCGCGGGACACCAGTTTACGACAGGCTGCCTCTTCTGCGTCCAGAGTTATGGCAAGATCTGCGTAGGGGAGGTCAAAGATATCATGAAGCAAATACGCCGCCCGTTCGCGGGGCGTGAAATCATCGACATGCCTCCATACTATCACGCTGTCCAGACGAGCATCGGTTTCACCGTCCTCGCGCGCCTCTTTGGTATGCATTTTGACACAGTAGCCGCAGCCGTTGATTTGCGAAGCACACAACAACACGAGATGGTAGATCTTACGTTCCAGACCGTGCGAGTCGATACTGCCATGCACTTTCAGCAGGGCGGAGAAAACATTGGCAATTGTTTGCGAGTGATTTACCGGGGCGGTATTCATTAAAGGTGTCGACATTTCAATTCCTCATTTATGTAGTTAGCACATAAAGATGACGAATGAGAGAGGTGAGCTGTGACCGCCCGGACAATAAAATTTAGAAGTCAGAAGGTCATGTAAAACCACATCCATACATTGATAAGGAACGGCGCGGATTTAATAAAACGACCGTGGCGGTCGCTAACAAAATCATGGCAATAAGCCTCTCTGTGAGCAGGACGAAAGACCGGATACTTCAGTTTAGACTGGCACTGTTTTCAGGGAGGAGATCAAGTCCATAAATGACTCTGAGGCGTCTGTTAAACCCGTGGCGATTCAAAAGAATCGCCGACATAAGTGAGAATAATTATCGTTTCCTCTTGTTCGTTATATCTCTTTGGTCTGATAATACTTCACCATCGTTTCCTGATTTCCTGTGACGAATATGACCAACCACCACGCCGCCACGCCGTCGCCGCAATCATTTTTAGTCGAAGACTTCTTAGATTTTGGCGAACGTTATGGAATCGACTACCGTTTCCCGACGCTTTCGTCGCGCAACAGTTGTGATAAAGATCGGCACACTGTAGTACGAGGGAGCGTTGAAGAGACGTTGCTGCCATCAGGTATTCAACTCACCCATTCCCACGTGCAGGTTATGCAGCCGTATGAATCCACTTCGCTGCGTAGTTCACCGATGTGCTCGCTGATCGTTCTGGAGGGTTGCTTACGTATCCGGCTGGGCAAGCGGTATTTTATCGTGCGTCCAGGGATGGCGCTAACCACCCGACTAGGCGAGCAATGGGTGATGAACGTTAGTCATCAGGCGGATGCGCAATTGAAGACGATGGTGCTGGGATTCTCTCCTGAGACCCTGCAGCTATCGCCAGCAATGGCCGATCTGTTATCCGAATGGGGGCAGATGAAATATCCTTGCTGTCTATGGTCCGTGCCGGAGTATTTACTGGCCGGCATCCATGCGGCCCTGGCGTGCAGCTCCCCGCTCATAACACGCCAGTTGCTGTTGGACGGGGTGGCAATGCAGGTTCTGGGGCATGCAATGATGGCGGAATGCCCGGTATCGCCACTGTTCCCTCCCGGCGAGTGGGGGCGGCTTGAAGGCGTACGTCAGCGACTGGAGCAGCAGCCGCAACAGGAGCATACGCTGTACGAGCTGGCGCGCAATGCGGCAATGAGCCCCAGTAGCCTCAGCGCTAAGTTCCGTCAGGCGTATGGCGACTCAGTGTTCGATTACCTGCGTGACCGTCGGCTGGCGCTGGCGTATCAGCATCTACAACAGGGTTACAGCGTCCAGCAGGCGGCGTGGATGTCCGGCTATCAACACGCCACGAATTTTGCCACTGCTTTTCGCCGCCGCTACGGTATCGCACCAAGCGCGGTACGCAATAGTTAACTCTCTTTTGTTGTTGCTCATACATAACTCATCGCCGCGCATAGCCGGAGAACGGCATGGCGCAGTGATAATGGCGTTTCCTGTGCTTTAAATAATGAGGATTTAATAATGGGAATCGCCTTTACGCTGAAACGCTCTGTTCTTTTGTATGGCCTGGCAGCCACCTTTCCCTCCTGCGGCTTTGCCGAAGATAGTATGACGGTTACCGGCTCTGCGGCGGACTCTTCGGATGCACCAACCAGCGGCTACACGGTTACCAGCAGTAAAGGAGCGACCAAAACAGACAAACCGTTGATCACCACCGGGCAGTCGATTTCAGTCATTACCCGTCAGCAGATGGAAGATCAAGGCGCTTTAACGGTCAATGAAGCGCTGAACTACACCGCCGGAGCTTTCACCAACTTTGCCGGTGCGGCAACGCGCTATGACACAGTATCTCTGCGAGGATTCCACGGTAGCGACGTCGACAACGTATTCCTCGATGGCCTACGGCTGATGAGCGATGCAGGTAGTTATAACGTATTACAAGTCGACCCCTGGTTCCTCGAACGTATCGACGTGATTAAAGGGCCCTCCTCCGCACTGTATGGCCAGACCGTACCGGGAGGTCTGGTGATGGAAACCTCAAAGAATCCGCTGTTCACGGAGCAGGGCCATATCCGCCTGATGGGCGGCAGCAATAACACGAAAGGGGCTGCTTTTGATTACACCAACGCGATTAACGATCAGCTGGCGTTTCGCCTGACTGGCCTGACGCGTTCCAGCGATACGCAGTACCAGCACACGCGTGAAGAAAAATACGCGATTTCGCCGTCGCTGCTCTGGCAGCCCGACGCAGACACCTCGTTACTGCTGCGAGCCTATCTGGCAAAAGATCCATCCGGGGGCTACCACAGCGCGGTACCGGGCGAAGGCAGCATTACCGAACATAACGGCTATAAACTGAGCAATGGTTTCTATGATGGCGACAGTAAGCTCGATCAGTTCAAACGCCGTCAGCAGATCTACAGCCTGGCGTTTTCGCATAGTTTTAACGAAACCTGGGCATTCCGCACTAATGCCAGCTATTCCCACTCTAATGTCGATCTCGATCAGGTGTATCAGATAGGCTGGGATTCCAGCAATTCGGACTTGTTAAATCGCTACTACTCCGGCTCGCGATCGTCTCTGAACGCCTGGGCGATCGATAACCAACTGGAGGCGGACTTCAACACTGGCGAGCTTCAACATAAAGTCGTGCTCGGCACAGAATACCATCAGTATAAAAACAACCTCAGAGACGCAAGCGGCTACGCCAATCAGTTGAACGCCCGTACCGGTGAAGCGGTGGGCCCCCGCTATAATTATGACTTCTATGGCAGTCAGCGGCGCTACTCTCAAACGGGGGTATACCTGCAGGATGAAATGGAGTGGAACCGCTGGCATCTGGATCTTTCAGGTCGCTATGATCGCATTGTGTCACAGACCGATACCTACGCCACCGGCGTAAAACACCGCCGTCAGGACGACCATGTCGGTGGCCGCGCCTCATTGCTTTACGCGTTCGATCACGGTATTTCACCCTACGTCAGCTATAGCCAGGCTATTACACCACAGTCGCTGTCCGGGCAGGACGGCAGTATCCTGAAACCCACCACCGCAGAGCAGTATGAAGTCGGGGTGAAATACCAGCCGGTTGGCACTAAGGATCTCTACAGCATTGCGATGTATGATCTGACCCAGAAAGACGTGGGGAATCGCATCGTACGTGAGGCTTACTACGAGCCGGTAGGGAAAGTGCATTCGCAAGGGATTGAGCTGGAAGCGCATAACCAGCTGACGTCGAATTTGAGCATCATCGCCAGTTATACCTTAAGCCGGGTGCGCTTTAAGGACGCGGTTGACGGCAACGATGGACACACACCATACCTGTCCCCCAATTCCATGGCTTCAGCCTGGGGTTACTACCAGTTTGACTACGGTTTGTCCGCCGGCGCTGGCGTGCGCTACATCGGTAAGCAGTGGGCTGATAACGAAAACAGTACCCGTTTAGCGTCTGTCACGCTGATGGATGCTTCCGTACGCGCGGATCTCGGAGCCTGGAACAGCAGCCTGAAAGGAGCCTGGCTACAGGTGAACGCTAATAACTTGACCGATCGTAAATATGTGGCCGCCTGCTACGGTACCGGCTATTGCTACTGGGGAGCGGAACGCGCCATCCTTGCCACCGTGGGTTACGATTTCTGATCTTTAGCGCCTTGAGCCCTTCGATGACCAGGGTATCCATACCTGTAGCTGGAAGGGTCGTTAAGCAGCAAACTGTAACGGTGTGACTACTCCTCGCCGTTTATGGCGGGAAGCAGCCGCTGTTCAGATATCTTCACAACAAAGGGGGGCAAGAGTCCGATCCCCATGCCTTCCGGCGCTGCGGCCCGGAAGGGATGGTGTTTACCAGCGGGGAGTACATGCAGATGACCGCCGCTCAGAACGTGGCGATGAGTTACGGGCGTTAGCCCCCCGATGTGGGCTGATATTTATCGTAGCCCGGAGGTGGCACATTTCGGCGTTGAGAGCCGCCTCAACGCCGATTTTCTTCATGAGGAGATCGAACTGGCTGAGATCTACAGGGATTTTGAGATTTTTGGCCAGTTCGTTAGCCAGAGCCTGCAACTGTTTTTTGTCCATAACACAACCTGTTTTTGATGGTGGATTGAACCTATCAAAATCAGGCAATGACACAATCTTATGTACAGGCTCGCAGGGCCGGCTTTTCCACGCTATTTCAGTTCCCCCAGTCCGGAACCTCAAACGGTAAAAAACTCAGTTACTGACAGGGATCACCGCGCCTTTATACTTAGTGCGGATCCAATCCTGAATCTCTTTCGAGTGCAGCACGGTCACCAGCGCTTTAATATCCGGCTTATTCTCATCACCGCGATGCACGGTAATAATATTAGCATACGGGTTATTCTCACCGCTCTCTACCGCGATAGGATCTTTAACTGGGTTCAGGCCCGCATCAATCGCATAGTTGGCGTTAATCACTACCGCATCGCCTTCATCATTGTTATACATCTGCGGCAGCAACGCGCCCTCAACGTTAGGCAGGAACTTCAGGTGCTTCGGGTTTTCAACGATGTCGGTAATGCGCGCATCGATCTTGCTCACGCCTGGCTTCAGCTTAATCACGCCCTCTTTCTCAAAGATAGACAGAATACGCCCCTCTTCCGCCACCGCATCACGCATAATCACTTTGCCGTTCTCCGGCAAGTCTTTCAGTGACTTAAACTTCCTGGAATAGATACCGATTGGCTCGATATGAATTGCGCCCGCGCTGACAAAATCATAGGTCTTATCGCCCGCGTGATCTTTCAGTACGCTGTTCAGATACGGAACATGCTGGAAATAGTTAGCATCTATATCACGGCTCGCCAGCGCAGTGTTCGGCAGGATGTAATCCTGGAACGGTTTGATCTCCAGATCGATACCCTGCTTCGCCAAAATTGGCTTCGCCTGCTCCAGAATTTCAGCATGCGGTACGTTGGATGCGCCAACGGTCAACGTGTCCGCCCATGCGCTCAGGCTCATAGCACCCAGGGTTGCTGCAGCCAGCAGCGTCAGTGTTTTTTTCATTTGGATTTTCCTAAAAGTTAACGTTTATCGAGCCATGTGGTCAGAACATCACCTAAAAACTGGATGACAAAAACAATCACCAGAATCATTACCGTCGCTACCAGAGTTACATCGCCGTGGTTACGTTGAAAACCCTCAAGATATGCCAGATTACCCAGGCCACCTGCGCCAATGACGCCTGCCATCGCGCTGTAGCTCACCAGCGCAATCAGCGTCACGGTAATACCGGAAACCAGGGCAGGCGAAGACTCCGGCAACAGCACGCGGAAAATCAGCGTACTCAACCGCGCGCCCATTGAGCGCGACGCTTCAATCACGCCTTTATCCACTTCGCGCAGGCCAATCTCCACCAGACGGGCATAGAACGGTGCCGCGCCTACAATCAGCGCGGGCAGCGCTGCGTTTGCGCCGAGGATGGTGCCAATCAGCGTTTTGGTAAACGGGATCAGCAAAACAATCAAAATAATGAAAGGAATGGAGCGGAACACATTTACCAGAATGGAAATCACGCCGTAGATGGCGCGGTTCTGGAACAGGCCACCGCGCGCAGTCAGAAACAGCGCCAGTCCAAACAGGATGCCAAGCACAAAGGTCGCCAACCCGGAAAGTGCAGTCATATACAGCGTTTCACCGGTGGCTGCCCACAGTTGGTCAACTTTCAAATGCGGGAACAGAGACTCAAACATGCTTTACCACCTCGGTTGAAATTTCATGGGCGTGCAGATCGGCCAGAATGCTTTCCAGCTGCGTGCCAGAGGCAGGAACCTGCAGCCACAGCTCACCAAAGGTGCCGTTGGCAGTTTGCATCATCTTTCCGTGCAAAATATTAAATGGCAGGGCGTACTTCAGTATCAACTCACCGACGATCGGCTGCTGAGTGTTCTGCCCAACGAAGGTCAGTTTCAGCACAGATCCCGCCCCGGCATCCACCAGGTCGGCATTAAAAGGCGTATCGGCGCTGCTGTATACGGCGGTCTGTTTCACGAACTGGCGGGTGATTGGCTGCTGCGGGTGGGTAAAGACCGACAATACCTCGCCCTCTTCCACAATGCGGCCCGCTTCCATCACCGCCACGCGATGACAGATTTTGCGTACCACATGCATCTCGTGAGTGATCAGCACAATGGTCAGCTTCAACTTGCGGTTGATATCCAGCAGCAGATCGAGGATCGCATCGGTAGTCTGAGGGTCAAGCGCCGAGGTAGCCTCATCACACAGCAGCACATCCGGGCTGTTGGCCAGCGCACGGGCAATCCCCACTCGCTGCTTCTGACCGCCGCTCAACTGGGAGGGATAAGCACGTTCTTTACCGCTCAGGCCGACCAGCTCAATTAGCTCCTGCACCCGGCGCTGGATCATCGCCTTTGGTGCCCCGGCAATTTGCAACGAGAAGGCGATGTTTTCACTGACGGTACGCGACCAAAGCAAATTAAAATGCTGGAACACCATGCTGATTTTCAGCCGTGCCCGGCGCAGCGCTTCGCCGCTGGCCTGAGCAATATCCTGGCCGCTAATCATCACACAGCCGGAAGTGGGTTTTTCCAGGCCGTTCAACAAGCGGATTAGGGTACTTTTCCCCGCACCGCTGTAGCCGATAATCCCGTAAATCTGGCCCTGTTCAACCTGCATACTGACGTTGTCAACGGCGGTAACCTGACCGGAACGGACATTGAATATTTTAGAAACGTTGCGTAAAACTATCATCCATCTCCAGCCTGTTTTCTGCCGTCACATCAGGCAAATATATTGATTAATTAAATTGATTATTATATGTGGATTATTGATAGAACTAATTCCCAAATGATATTAAGCAGGAAGGAAACTATTGGAAATGACTGAAATGATATGAATTATATCTATAAAGAATATAAACGCAGCTGTTGAACCTCTGACGTTCTGAAAACAGGGGATTTTGGGACAGGGCTGCAACGAAATGATTGCACCACTGGACAGTGGCGCTGAATGTGGTATCAGACCAGCATTTGCACTTCTATGAATTCCTATTTTTTTGATTCAACAGGCCGGCGTAAAAAGTCTCTCCGATCGACAGCTAAAATGCCCCTCGCATGTTAACTGACAGCAAGATCCGCTCAGTAAAACCTCTCGTAAAATTATCCCAACTCACCGACTCGCAAGGCCTGTACTTCACGGTATTGACCAGCGGCACGAAGCGATGGTATTTCCGCTATCGCCTCGGTGGTAAAGAAAGCCGTCTGGCCTTTGACTCCTATCCTCAAACCATGCTGGCGAAAGCCCACGCCGATACAATTCTCATCTGCCTGAAACTCCTGTCTGGACTGTTTATTTAGCGGGGCGAGAATCAACAGAGCTTGCTTTGCCATTTTCGTTATAAGAAAGAATGAATTTCTATTTCATCCCTCATCCTTATGCTGCTAGCTTCGCTGGTTTGTATATACAAGTAAATTCATGCTTTTTTTTCGGAGATACCGGGGATGAACATAAAAAACAAACTGGCAGCATCCTGGCTGGCGCTGGGACTGATTACCGTGCAGGCGCAGGCAGCAGATTTCGTTGTTGGCAGTAAAAACTTTACCGAACAATATATCCTGGCGGAAATTTATGCCCGGGCGCTGGAGCAGTCGGGCCTCTCCGTTGAGCGTAAAACAAACCTGGGCGGAACCTTAATCGCCCACGCTGCTCTGCTGAAAGGCGAAATTGATATGTATCCGGAATATACCGGTACGGCGCTCAGCGCGGTGGTGAAAGGCACGCCCTCCTCCGACGCCGCACAGGTATTTAAACAGGTCAGCGACGCCTACCAGCAGCAATACCATCTTACCTGGCTACAGCCTGCCCGCGTGAACAACGGCTACGCGCTGCTGGTTAGCAAACAGACGGCAGAAAAATACCACCTGAAAACGCTCTCCGATCTCGCTAAAGCCGCTCCGCAACTGACTATTGGGGCAGGCGCGGAGTTTGGCGATCGCCAGGACGGTCTGAAAGGGCTGGAGCAAACCTATGGTATTAAATTTAAAGCCTTCCGCCAGTTTGCCAAAGTCGGCCTGCGTTACGACGCCCTTGCTGCCGGACAAATCGACGTAGCAAACGGCTTTGCCACCGACTGGCAAATCGCTGAAAACCAGTACGTTGCGCTTGACGATGACAAACACCTCTTCCCTCCTTACGAAGTTGCGCCAGTTGTGCGCGACGCGGCGCTGCAGGCGCATCCCCAGGTTCGCGACATTTTAAATAACGTCAGCCAGCTGCTTGATAACGCCACCATGCAAAAACTGAATGCGGAAGTGGAAAAGAATAAAGAAGAACCGCGCGACGTGGCGGAAGACTTTTTGCGCAAAAAGGGCGTAATCAAATAGGGTACGATCGTGACAACGACACTTATGCTGGGTGATGCACCACTCACGCTTGAAGACGTGCGGGCGGTCGCCGACTGCGGCCAGACTGTCGCGCTAGGAACGCAGGCGCAGCAGGCCATTAGCGCATCTTTTGATTTTCTGATGCACAGCATCAGCGCCGGAAAGCGTATCTATGGCGTCACCACCGGACTCGGCGCAAATGTCGATACCACGCTACTGCACGCGCAGGATGGCCGCCACGATGAGGATCTGCTACAGGCAATTCAGCGGCGAATCCCGCTGGCGCGGGCGGTCGGCGTAGGGCAGCAGGCAACGCCTGCGCAGGTCCGCGCGATAATGCTGGCGCGTCTTGCGGGCCTGGCACAGGGCGCATCGGGCATTTCTTTGCCCGTGGTGCAGACGTTGCTGGCCTTTCTCAACGAAGGCATTCATCCCCGCGTTCCGCTTATCGGTTCGATCGGCGAAGCGGATCTCGCGCCGCTGGCGCATATCGGCCGCGCGCTCGTTGCCGATGGCGAGGCCGAATATCGGGGCTCGGTGGCACCGGTCTCCACGTTGATGCACCAGACTGGAGTGGCGCCTGCACCGCTGCGCGGAAAAGACGGGCTGGCGCTGGTCTCATCCAATGCCGCAAGCGTCGGCCTCGGTGCGCTGCTTCTGCTGGATATAGCCCGGTTAATAAACGCTCACGCGGGTGCCATAGCGCTCTCGTTTGAAGCGTTTCGCGCCAATGTCACGCCGCTAACGCCCTGGGCGGCGCGAATGCGCCCCGCGCCGCAGCAGGCAGAAACCGCCGCCTGGCTGCTGTCGCTGCTGGACGGCAGCCCGCTGCTCCAGCCCGACGGCGCACGCGCCTTGCAGGACCCGCTCAGCTTCCGCTGCGTCGCACCGGTGCTGGCCTGCGTGCGCCACGCCTGGCTTAATGCGCGCGCGGCGGTCGAACTGGAGCTCAACAGCGCCGACGACAACCCCGGCCTGCTGGCAGAGCCGGAACTGGTGCTGGCAAATGCCAATTTTGACGTCACGCATCTGGCGCTGGCGCTGGAAAGCCTCGGGCTGGCCCTCGCCCGCCATGCCGCGTGCAGCGGTGAACGCATCATGAAACTGATGTCGCCCGCCGCCAGCGGCCTGCCGCGTTTTCTCACCCGCCACACCGGGCAGACAGGTTTCGCCACGCTGCAAAAAACGGTTTCCGCACTGGTCAGCGACATCGCACACCATGCCCAGCCGCTCTCCCCACTGACAATACCGGTGGCCGATCGGGTTGAAGATTATGCCTCGCAGGCAATGGGCATCGTAGCCAAAACCACGCGACTGCTGGAAAGCCTGCGCTATCTGGTAGCAATTGAACTGTTGGTGGCCGCGCAGGCGCTGGATCTTCAGGAGGCCCCTCAGCCCGGGCGCTATGCGGCGGCGCTACATGACAACATTCGCGCCCGGGTGGCGCCGCTGGATGAAGACCGCGCCAGCGCTGGCGATATTTCCGTTCTGGCCGACGCGATAATGCAGCCGGAATGGCTTGCAGGCCAGGCCGTATTGCTGGAGACCTCCTGATGCGCTGGGCGACACGACACTACGACGACATTCTACTGGCGCTCTGGCAGCACCTGGTACTGGTCGGCGCCGCGATGCTGATGGCGTTCGTTATTTCGCTGTTTCTCGGCATTACCACCGCCCGCCGCCCGCGGCTGTACGCGCTGGTGATGACGGTAACCGGCATGATTTTTTCCATTCCGGGGCTGGCGCTATTCGCCCTGCTCATTCCGTGGCTCGGTATCGGCATGCTGCCGGCTATCGTCGGATTGACGGCCTATGCGCTGATGATCCTCACCCGCAATATTGCTGCCGGTTTTCACGCTGTTCCGCTGGACGTCCGCGAAGCGGCGCGCGGAATGGGGTACGGCACCTGGCGCAATCTGCGCGAAGTGGAGCTGCCGCTGGCGCTACCGTTCATCATCACCGGCCTGCGCATTGCCACCACCACGCTTATCGGCATCGCTACGGTCGCGGCATATATCAACGCCGGTGGACTTGGCTCGATTATTCTCGCCGGGCTGGATCAGCGCTATCCGGAGAAAATATTTATCGGCGGCGGCTTAACGTCACTGCTGGCGATCGGCGCGGATCTGTTTTTTGTCCGGCTCCAGCGGCGTATTTCACAAGGGAGAAGCCAATGATAACGCAGGCATGGCAATGGGTGCTGGATAACCAGCCGCTGTTCTGGCAGGCGGTGGGGCAGCATCTGACTATGTGTGGGCTTGCGCTCAGCATCGCCCTGATTATTGCGATCCCGACAGGTGTGCTGATCGCAAACCTCCCTCGCCTCGCCTTTATCATCACCAGCGGCACCAGCACGCTGCGGACGATCCCAAGCCTTGCGATCCTTGCGGCAGTTATGCCGTTTCTCGGCATTGGCCTGCTGCCCTCGGTCGTCGCGCTGGTGGTGCTGGCCGTGCCGCCGATTTTGCTCAACACGTGCACCAGCATTCAGTCCGTTAACCCGGATACGCTCTCAGCGGCGCGCGGCATGGGGCTCACGTCCTGGCAGGTAACAGGCAGAATCGTGCTGCCTTTGGCGGCCCCCGGTATCCTCGCCGGCTGCCGTACCGCCGCCGTACAGGTGGTCGGCGGAGCGGCATTGGCGTCATTTATCGGCGGCGGCGGTCTGGGTGATTTTGTCACCACCGGCATTGCCATCATGGACATGTCGCGCCTGTTAGTCGGTGCGGTGCCAATTATTCTGCTCGCTGTGGGTATCGAAGCGCTTTTCGCCCTGCTGGAGCGTCTGTTTTATCGGCCTATTTAAAGGGCTAATCTAATGATTAAACTGGAAAATATTAGCAAAATTTATCCCGGATCGCCGCGTAAAGCGCTTGACGATCTCTCCATGACGTTTGAAGAGGGAACCACCACGGCCCTGATTGGCCCTTCCGGCTGCGGCAAAACCACCACCATGCGCTTAATTAACCGCCTGGAACAGCCCACCTCCGGGCGTGTCTGGGTAAACGGGCGCGATGTCGCAGCGGAAGATCCGGTGATGCTGCGTCGGCATATCGGCTACGTCATTCAGAACGTCGGGCTGTTTCCGCATATGACCGTCGCGGACAACATCGCCACGGTGCCGCGCCTGCTGGGCTGGAGCACCGCGCGCATTCAGGCACGGGTAGAAACCTTGCTTGAGCTGGTAGGACTGGATGCCCGGCACTACGCCAGCCGCTTTCCTGCGGCGCTTTCCGGCGGTCAGCGACAGCGGGTAGGCGTTGCCCGCGCGCTGGCAGCCGATCCGCCCGTCATGCTGATGGATGAACCATTCGGCGCCATCGATCCCCTGGTTCGTGGGCGGTTACAGACCGAGTTTAAGCAGATTCTGCAGCGCGTGAAAAAGACGGTGATTATCGTCACTCACGATCTTGATGAGGCCATCAAAATGGGCGATCGCATCGCCATTATGCGCGAAGGGCGATTGTGCCAGTACGCCTCGCCCGCCGAAGTGCTCTCAGCGCCGGCAGATGAGTTC
>NZ_JAQGFU010000051.1:0-25993 GCF_030078455.1 Klebsiella sp. Ech2A
ATTCACCACCGTCCAGTGCCACCAGCCGCTGCCGGTTGGTGCATCCGGATCGTAGGCGGTGATGGCAAAGCTGCGGGTCCCCGACGGCGCGTTTTTCCAGGCCAGCTGCGGCGAGACGTTGCCGCCGGTGCAGCCAAAACCGCTGAACCAATGTACCTGAGCGAGGCGGCCTTCATCCCGCATATCGCCGCTGGTGACCTGAAACTGCGCCGCTGCCGCGCTGCCGCTTATCGCTAACATCAAAACCGCTGCTAAGCCGGATCCTGTTTTCATTGCATTTTCCTCTATTGGGTTGAGGAAAACACTGTAAGATCTGCAGGTGATTTTTATTGTGCCAAAGTGCCTGTGTTTTGTGCCGAAACGCTCACCTGCCTGCACCGCGGGCATGGTGCTTGCGGCGGCCACATGTGCTAACCTACGCGCCATTTTTCGGTGCCGACATTCCCGTTGCTAAAGGTAGCCCCATGACAGATTCCATTTTCCCCCGCTTAGTGTTGACCAAAGGACGCGAGAAATCCCTGCAGCGTCGCCATCCCTGGATTTTCTCCGGCGCCGTCGCCCGTATGGAAGGTAAAGCCCGTTCCGGCGAAACTATCGATATCGTTGATTCGCAGGGGAAATGGCTGGCTCGCGGCGCGTTCTCTCCGTCGTCGCAGATCCGCGCGCGCGTCTGGAGTTTTGACCGCAGCGAGGAGATCGATATTGCCTTTTTCGAACGCCGTCTGCAGCAGGCGCAAACCTGGCGCGAATGGCTGGCGGAGCGCGATGGCCTCGACAGCTATCGTCTGATTGCCGGCGAGTCTGACGGGCTTCCGGGCGTGACGATCGACCGCTTCGGCAATTTTTTCGTTCTGCAGCTGCTTAGCGCTGGCGCAGAATATCAGCGCGCCTCCATCGTTAGCGCACTGCAAACGCTGTTCCCGACCTGCTCCATCTACGATCGCAGCGATGTCGCGGTACGTAAAAAAGAGGGTCTGGATCTGGCGCAGGGCCTGGTTACCGGCGAAATGCCGCCTGCGCTGCTGCCCATCACCGAGCACGGAATGCAGCTGCTGGTGGATATTCAGGGCGGCCACAAAACCGGCTACTATCTCGATCAGCGCGATAGCCGCCTGGCGACCCGCCGCTATGTTGCCGACAAACGCGTCCTCAACTGCTTCTCCTATACCGGCGGTTTCGCCGTTTCTGCCCTGATGGGCGGCTGCAGCCAGGTCATCAGCGTGGACACTTCTCAGGAAGCGCTGGACGTGGCGAAGCAGAATATCGAACTGAACCAGCTCGATCTCTCCAAAGCTGAATTTGTCCGCGATGACGTCTTTAAGCTGCTGCGTAAGTATCGCGACCAGAATGAAAAGTTTGACGTGATCGTGATGGATCCGCCGAAGTTTGTTGAGAATAAAAGCCAGCTGATGGGCGCCTGCCGCGGCTATAAAGATATCAACATGCTGGCTATCCAGCTGCTCAATCCCGGCGGGATCCTGCTGACCTTCTCCTGCTCGGGTCTGATGGCTACCGATTTATTTCAGAAAATCATCGCCGATGCCGCAATTGACGCCGGACGTGATGTACAATTTATAGAACAGTTCCGCCAGGCTGCCGACCATCCCGTGATCGCAACCTACCCGGAAGGTCTGTATCTGAAAGGGTTTGCCTGCCGCATCATGTAACTTGAAAAGCGCAACGTTGCCCGCATATAGCAGGTAATAACGTTTCCCAGGAGGTGCCTATGATTGCCAGCAAATTCGGTATTGGCCAGCAGGTTCGCCATACTCTGTTAGGCTTCCTCGGCGTGGTCGTTGATATCGATCCAGAATATTCGCTTGCAGAGCCGTCGGAGGACGAAATTGCGGCCAACGACGAGCTGCGGGCGTTGCCCTGGTATCATGTGGTGATGGAAGATGAGGATGGTCAGCCCGTTCATACCTATCTTGCCGAAGCGCAGCTCAGCAGCGAACCCAGCGATGAGCATCCGGAGCAGCCGTCAATGGACGAGCTGGCAAGGACCATTCGCCAGCAGCTTCAGGCGCCTCGACTGCGCAACTAGCAGAAAAAACCCCGCAACGGCGGGGTTTTTTATTTACTTCGCCAGACCTAATCTCGGGATTTCAATCGCCGGACAGCGGTCCATCACTACGGTTAGCCCTGCCTCTCGCGCCAGAACAGCCGCCTGCTCGTTAATCACGCCTAGCTGCAGCCACAGCGTTTTCGCACCGATGGCAATGGCCTCCTGAGCAACGCCCAGCGCCGCATCAGAGTTGCGAAAGACGTCGACCATATCCACTTTTTCCGCAACATCGGCCAGCGTTGCGTAGCCCTGTTGCCCCATGAGGGTTTTACCCGCCACCTTCGGTGAAACCGGGATCACGTGGTACCCCTGCTCCAGCAGATACTTCATCACCCGGTAGCTTGGGCGGTCCGGTTTGTCACTGGCTCCCACCAGCGCAATCGTCCGGGTTGAGGTCAGAATGCCTGCGATATCGTTCTCTTTCATTTTATCCTCCCGCTATTTAGCCCAAGTGTAAGCTAATCCGGGCTAACCGGCCATCTGCCCTGACTCGCGGCTACGTCAAAATTTTTCACCCTGATGCTTGCAGCAGCAGTCACTTCCAGTAATCTGTCTGCAGGCTAAAATGTGGAATGAAATTATGGAACTGACGACACGTACGCTACCCGCGCGCAAACATATCGCTCTGGTTGCTCACGATCACTGTAAAGATATGCTGATGAAGTGGGTTGCTCGCCACCAGGCGCTGCTGGCTCAACACGAACTCTACGCAACGGGTACCACCGGAAACCTTATCTCCAGGGCAACCGGGCTTGAAGTGAACGCGATGCTGAGCGGCCCGATGGGCGGCGACCAGCAGGTCGGCGCGCTGATTGCAGAGGGGAAAATTGATGTGCTGATTTTCTTCTGGGATCCGCTGAACGCCGTGCCTCACGACCCGGACGTTAAGGCGCTGCTGCGTCTGGCGACGGTATGGAATATTCCCGTTGCGACCAATGCCTCAACCGCCGACTTTATTATCCTGTCGCCGCACTTTGGCGAGCCTCTCGATATTCTGATCCCGGATTATCAGCGTTATCTGGCGGACCGCCTTAAATAGCCCCTGCTGGCGGCCAGGCCGCCAGCCGTTAAGGTTTTCTTGCTACCGGTACATCCAGCGCTTCCAGCATCTCCACAAACGCAGACGGCCGCTCTTTGTTGAACAGCAGCCAAACGCGAAGGCGTGCACGAGTGATGGCAACGTACAGCAAGCGCCGCTCTTCTGCATCGGGAAAATCCTCTGGCTGCGGCAGCAGCGCCTCTTCCATAATCGACTCCCGCGCCGGAGCCGGGAACGCATCGTCACCATCCTGAAGCCCAAGGACAATCACGTAATCTGCCTGCTGCCCTTTGCTGGCATGGATCGTCATAAAATCGAGCTGCAGATTCGGCCATCGCGTAGCGGCCTTCTCCAGCGCGGCGGGTTTCAGATGATGGTAGCGCGCCAATAGCAGGATCCGCTGGTCTGGTTTCACGTAGCCGCTCAGCTTATCGAGCAAATCATCAAGCTTATCGTCCGCCAGCAGCGTCACGGCCTTTTTATCCCCGGCGGTCAGGCTGTTGAGCGGCTTGCTCAGCTGGTGTGGGTTTTGTTGAATAAAACCGTTCGCCACTTCGCCAATGCGGCCATTAAAACGGTACGTGGTATCCAGCGCGCAGCAGTCCCCTTCGCCAAAATAGTGGTTGAACGCGGTAGTCAGCGAAAGCTGGGCGCCGCTGAAGCGATAGATTGCCTGCCAGTCGTCGCCAACCGCAAACAGCGTGGTCTGGGTATTCTGCCGGCGCAGCGCGGCAAGCAGCGAAGCCCGCTGCGGTGAAATATCCTGAAATTCATCGACCAGAATATGCTTCCACGGGCTGACAAAACGGCCTTTATCAAGAATATTGATGGCCTGATGGATCAGGCCGGAGAAATCGACCGCATTTTCCTCTTTCAGCGCCGTTTTCCACGCTTTCAACAGCGGCGCCATTAATTTTACGCGCTTAGCAAAAAGCTCGCGTATATCCTCCGGCGCGCCGGCGATCATCTCCGCCTGTGAACCGCCGTGCATACGCATCAGGCTGACCCAGCGATCGAGGCGGCTCGCCATTCGCCGCTCTATTTTTTTGTCCTGCCAGAAATCGGTTTCCGGAACCTGCCAGCCCATCTCTTCTTCCAGCCACTGTCGCCAACCTTTGGCGTGAGCTTTTTTCTCCCGGCACTGCTGCTGCCAGTTTTTCAGCAGCAGCGCCTGGCGCGCCGGACTGTCGCTCTCAAGCTGGCTAATAGACGGTACTTTTTTACTGCCCTGCTGGATGATATGCAACGCCAGGGAGTGAAATGTCCGCGCCGAAATATCTTCGGAGCCCAACCGCTCGCGAATGCGCTCATCCATCTCCTGCGCCGCCTGACGACCAAACGCCAGCAGCAGGATCTGCTCCGCCGCCGCTTCACCTCTGGTCAGCAGCCATCCGGCACGGGCAACCAGCACCGAGGTCTTGCCGCTGCCGGCGCCGGCAAGCACCAGCAGAGAGCGCTCACCGTTCACTACCGCTCGCGCCTGCGCCGGGTTAAGCGGTGACGACTCCACGCCCGCAAAAAATGCGCCGTACTGCTCGAGCATCGAGGCCGTGAAAGCCTGATTGTGGGCCAGCCGGGCCACCTCGGTATCACCCAGCCAGCTCTGACATTGACGCCACAGCTCGCGGCAGTTGTCGAAGGCGTCAAGCCGGCTGGTCGGTATCGGCAGTCCGGTGAGCGCCCGGCGAATTTTCCCCTGCACCTCGCTGACCTGCTGACGGGTCAGCCACTTGCCCTCTGCGCTGGAGCGGGCGATCTCAGCCAGCTGCTGGCTCAGCACGTCGGCGGCAATGGCGCTCATGTCCGCGCTCCACTGCTGCCAGAGCGTATTCAGATGATGAAAGAAACGCTGGGTTTCATTCCATTCGGTACCATGCAAACGCACGACCTTGCCATCCGGGAGCACGAACTCAAGCTCGCCCCAGACCAGCCCACGCCGACAATGAACTGACAATAACTGATTGAAAGGTATAAGATACTCGTGGCTATCGCCGGAAACTTTTACCCCGGCGTTAAGCAGCTGCACCCTATCATAGGGATGCTGCGCCATGCGTTTGCCCAATGTTGTCGCTTTAAGTTCCATATCATGCCGAATTTCAATCAGGTTGGATGTTTTTAAGTTTAACCGCCAGTGACCGGGTGCTCCAGCGTAAAAAACGTTACAATAGCCGGGTCTTATTATCCACAGGAGTGAACGGAGGGTTTATGCGTACCATTCTGAATATTTTGAACTTTATCCTCGGCGGTTTCGCCACTACGCTGGGCTGGCTGCTGGCAACGCTGGTCAGCATCATTCTGATCTTCACGCTGCCGCTGACCCGCTCATGCTGGGAAATAACCCGACTATCTCTTCTACCCTATGGGAATGAAGCCATTCACGTCGATGAGCTCGAGCCGCAGGGCAAAAATAGCCTGCTGAATGCAGGCGGTACCGTGCTGAATATTCTATGGTTTATTTTCTTCGGCTGGTGGCTGTGCCTGATGCATATCTTTAGCGGTATCGCCCAGTGCCTGACCATTATCGGTATCCCGGTGGGCATCGCTAACTTTAAAATTGCCGCTATTGCGCTGTGGCCCGTGGGACGCAGGGTCGTTTCCGTCGAAACCGCCCGCGCCGCGCGTGAAGCGAATGCGCGCCGTCGCTTCCAGTAATCGGACGGAATACTGACATGCTTAGCCCCCTGCTACGCCGTTATACATGGAACAGCGCCTGGCTCTATAACGCCAGGATTTTCATCGCACTTTGCGGCACAACCGCCGTTCCATGGTGGCTTGGCGAAGTAAAACTAACGATTCCATTAACGCTCGGGGTCGTTGCCGCCGCGTTAACCGATCTCGACGACCGCCTGACCGGGCGGTTACGCAATCTGGCCATCACCCTGGTGTGCTTTTTTATCGCATCGGCTTCGGTGGAGCTGCTCTTTCCCTGGCCGTGGCTATTTGCTATCGGTTTAACCCTCTCGACCACCGGGTTTATTTTACTCGGCGGTTTGGGGCAGCGTTACGCCACGATTGCCTTCGGCGCTCTGCTGATCGCTATCTACACCATGCTGGGGGTCACGCTCTACGAGCGCTGGTATCTACAGCCGTTATTTTTGCTGACCGGGGCCGTTTGGTACAACCTGCTGACGCTGGCCGGACATATAATTTTCCCGATTCGCCCGCTTCAGGACAATCTTGCGCGCAGCTATGAGCTGCTGGCGCGCTATCTGGATCTCAAATCACGCATGTTTGACCCGGATATTGAAGACGAAAGCCAGGCGCCACTCTACGATCTGGCTATCGCCAACGGCCAGCTGGTTACGACGCTTAACCAGACAAAAACGTCGCTGCTCACCCGCCTGCGCGGCGACCGCGGGCAGCGAGGTACCCGACGGACGCTGCAGTATTACTTCGTTGCTCAGGATATCCACGAACGCGCCAGCTCATCTCATATCCAGTATCAAACGCTCCGAGACCGTTTTCGCTACAGCGACATCATGTTCCGCTTTCAGCGCATGCTATCGATGCAGGCTCAGGCGTGTCAGAAGTTATCCCGTGCTATTTTGCTGCGCGAACCCTACCAGCACGATGCGCATTTCGAGCGCGCATTTATGCATCTTGACGCCGCGCTCGACCGCGTACGGGCCAGCGGAGAGCCGCCAGAGCAGGTCAAAGCGCTGGACTTCCTGCTGAATAACCTGAGAGCCATTGACGCTCAGCTGGCAACCATCGAGTCCGCTCAGGTTGCCGCCCCCGCGCACGGGACCACGGAAAATTTACTCGCAGAGGACCGTCTTAGCGGCTTCAGCGATATCTGGCTGCGCTTACGCCGCAACCTGTCACCGGAATCGGCCCTCTTTCGCCACGCGGTGAGAATGTCGCTGGTACTGTGCGCAGGCTATGCGTTTATCCAGCTAACCGGGCTCAATCACGGCTACTGGATACTGCTTACCAGCCTGTTTGTTTGTCAGCCAAACTATAACGCCACCCGTCACCGCCTGGCCCTGAGGATTATTGGCACCCTGGTGGGGGTGGCTATTGGTCTACCGATACTGCTGCTGGTACCCTCGGTCGAAGGCCAGCTGCTGCTGATCGTCCTTACCGGCGTCCTGTTCTTTGCCTTTCGCAATGTACAATATGCCCACGCCACCATGTTTATTACCCTACTGGTTCTGCTCTGCTTTAACCTGCTGGGGGAAGGCTTTGAAGTCGCTCTGCCGCGCATCTTCGATACCCTCATCGGCTGTGCGATTGCCTGGGCTGCGGTCAGCTTTATTTGGCCGGACTGGAAATTCCGTAACCTGCCGCGGGTTCTGGATCAGGCCATAAACGCCAACTGCCGATATCTCGACGCCATTCTTGAACAGTATCACCAGGGGCGCGATAACCGCCTGGCGTATCGGGTGGCGCGACGGGATGCCCATAGCCGGGACGGTGAGCTGGCTTCAGTCGTATCAAATTTATCAACGGAGCCCCGGGCTAATGCCGATATTCGTGAAACGGCCTTCCGCCTGCTCTGCCTGAACCATACCTTTACCAGCTACATTTCAGCGCTGGGGGCGCACCGGGAGAAGCTGACCACGCCGGAGACGTTGGTGCTGCTGGATGACGCCGTCTGCTACGTAGATGATGCGCTCCATCATTCACCGGCCGACGAGCAGCGGGTTCAGCAGGCGCTCACCCGCCTGCAGACCCGGATCCAACACCTCGAACCTCGCGCCGATAGCAAAGAGCCGCTGGTGCTCCAGCAAATCGGTCTGCTATTAGCGCTATTACCGGAAATCTGCCGCCTGCAGCAGCAGGTGGCAGTTCGGCCAGAGTAAATCGCGGCCAGCCTTACCGCTGGTTAAGAGCCCACTCCTGCAGCTCCTGACGCCGTGCCGTCGGGAGCGCAGCGGCGTGAACGCCGGTAATTGCCCCTTCCAGTGAATAGAGAATATTCAGCGTTACGGCCTTATTCGACTCTCGCAGCTTTAGCCACGCGCGCTGTGCACCAATATGACGCAGCGCCTGCTGATCTATTACTCCCGAGTTAATTAATAGTAGCTCCATATGAAAACTAATATTTGGCAGATCTTTCAGCCTTCCGGAATAACGCTGCTGGTTCTTTTCCTTTTGCGCCGCCTGCAATGAAAGCGACGATAGTTTGAAAAGCATTTGACTGTCACACCAAAGCGTTTCATTTATCTGATAATATTTAAGCAAAATTGGCCGCCCGTTTTTTCGCATTTTTAAAAGCTGATTTTCATGAGCAACGCAATATGCGGCGCCCTGCTCACAAATCTTAAGATAGATCTCCCCCTCTGCAACCATCGCAAATACGGTGTTGTCTATTGCCAGGCTATAGCCACCAAACAAAGGACGGCAGATTATTTTTCCTAATGGCGACAAGCACTTCTGAAATTTATGAAACCGTAGGGATGATATTTTTTTCATGATTATTCCTTGGTTAATCATGCGAATACTGAGTCATTTAGTTAACGGATCCGTTAGTTCAGAAAATAAGTGAGTTCTTTTATTGCAGCAAGATTATTTTAACGTTCGGCTCAATCATCTCATCATTTTGCGAGGTGCTTTCAAGAAATTACGCCTGCGCGAAACCTGATGTATTAAAGATAAAATATAAACGGAGCATTAATTAATAGTCGCACAAATAGTTTGTGCTCAAGGAGAGCGGCTCTAAACCTGGAGCTTCAAAAAATGTACGACCAGGCTCGCACGGCTTGCTGCTTATTGCGCAAAAATTTATGCCACGGCTTCAGCCTGGCGAGAGCAGGTCGCGGTGGGCGTGGCCAACAACGTCGAACAAATTTCGAACGACAACACGATAAATGAGGTTGATCTTTTCGCCGCCCGGATATACTGTATATGCATACAGTAACCACAGGCGGAAATAGACAATGCTTACTTCAGCTTACGCAAATCGTTCATCACTGACTTCTGCTTCAGTACGTCGCCACTCCCATGACGCCGTCGAACAACCAGCCAGCGGGCTGATTAGTGAGATTGTCTACCGTGAAGATCAGCCGATGATGACGCAGCTGCTGCTGCTTCCTTTATTACAGCAGTTGGGTCAGCAATCCCGCTGGCAGCTCTGGCTCACGCCAAAACAGAAGCTGAGCCGCGAGTGGGTGCAATCCTCCGGCCTGCCGCTGTCGAAAGTCATGCAGATAAACCAGCTCTCCCCTTACAACACGGTAGAGTCAATGATTCGCGCCCTGCGTACGGGTAACTATAGCGTGGTAATCGGCTGGCTGGCAGATGAGCTAACGGCCGAAGAACATGAACGGCTGGTTAGTGCCGCTGAAGAAGGTCATGCGATGGGGTTCATCATGAGGCCTGTAGGAAATACGAGCCAGCATGGGAGACAACTGAGCGGGCTAAAAATTCACTCTAATTTGTATCATTAAGCTAAATTAGGATTAATCCTGGAATTTTTTTTGCGCAGTCCACAGGCGTACTTTTATAAGGGTTGTTTTGGTGCGGATGCCTGTCTGATGCGGTCTCGCAGGTTTCTTCGGTGAACGAAAACCAACCATATTTGTTAAATATTGTGTATACAACCCTTTTTTTTCATATGCCTGACGGAGTTCACACTTGTAAGTTTCGAACTAAGTTGTAGACTTTACATCGCCAGGGGTGATCGGCTTACGCTGCATGTATCAGCATAGTTAACAACAAGTCACGCCCCGGGTGAAGGATCTAACCGTGAGGTCTTTTGTACCTTCATGGCGAATTTTGGATGATAATGAGGCGCAGAAAATGAAAAAGACAGCTATCGCGATTGCAGTGGCACTGGCTGGCTTCGCTACCGTAGCGCAGGCCGCACCGAAAGATAACACCTGGTATGCAGGTGGTAAACTGGGCTGGTCCCAGTATCACGATACCGGTTTCTACGGTAACGGTTTCCAGAACAACAACGGCCCGACCCGTAACGATCAGCTGGGTGCTGGTGCGTTCGGTGGTTATCAGGTTAACCCGTACCTCGGTTTCGAAATGGGTTACGACTGGCTGGGACGTATGGCCTATAAAGGCAGCGTTGACAACGGCGCTTTCAAAGCTCAGGGCGTTCAGTTGACTGCTAAACTGGGTTACCCGATCACTGACGATCTGGACATCTACACCCGTCTGGGTGGTATGGTCTGGCGTGCAGATTCGAAAGGTAACTACGGTTCTACCGGTACTTCCCGCAGCGAACACGACACTGGCGTATCTCCGGTATTTGCTGGTGGTATCGAGTGGGCGATGACTCGCGACATCGCTACCCGTCTGGAATACCAGTGGGTTAACAACATCGGTGATGCAGGTACCGTTGGTACACGTCCTGATAACGGCATGCTGAGCGTAGGTGTTTCCTACCGTTTCGGTCAGGAAGAAGCAGCTCCGGTTGTAGCTCCTGCTCCGGCTCCGGCTCCGGAAGTGACTACCAAGCACTTCACTCTGAAGTCTGACGTACTGTTCAACTTCAACAAATCTACTCTGAAACCGGAAGGCCAGCAGGCTCTGGATCAGCTGTACACCCAGCTGAGCAACATGGATCCGAAAGACGGTTCCGCAGTTGTTCTGGGCTACACTGACCGCATCGGTTCTGACGCTTACAACCAGCAGCTGTCTGAGAAACGTGCTCAGTCCGTTGTTGATTACCTGGTATCTAAAGGTATCCCGGCTGGTAAAATCTCCGCTCGCGGTATGGGCGAATCCAACCCAGTTACTGGCAACACCTGTGACAACGTGAAAGCTCGCGCTGCACTGATCGATTGCCTGGCTCCGGATCGTCGCGTAGAGATCGAAGTTAAAGGTTACAAAGAAGTAGTAGCTCAGCCGCAGGCTTAAGTTTTACTACCGATAAAAAACCCCGCTGATGCGGGGTTTTTTTTGTCTCAAATTTAGCGTTAATGCGAAAAACGCTCGCGCATCGCGCTATCAGCTTTGCGGACTACTCTTTACCCAGCAATACCTGCAGGTCGTGCTTCAGGCTGGACATCTTGCTGGCATACTTCTCTTTATGCTCAGCGTCCTCAATCAGCTGTACGATAGTTTCCGACAGCGTTTTTCCCCGTCGCTGCGCCAGACCCGCGAGACGCTGCCACACCACAAACTCCAGGTCGATAGACTTTTTACGCGTATGCTGATGCTCAGCGTTAAAATGACGCTTGCGACGTGCGCGGATAGTCTGCTTCATCCGGTTCATTAGCTCCGGATTAATATGCTGATCAATCCAGGTGTTCACCAGAACCGGTTCATTTTCGAGCGTCAGCAAGACATCGACCGCGGCTTGCGCTGCGCTGGCTTCAATATAGCGGGTAATCAGCTCACCTTCCCGGTGCTTTTTAACCAGGTATTTCCATTTCCAGCCGCTTTCAAGATTTTCCAGTTGTTGATATTTCATTGCGATCTCAATGTGACCGTGTAACTCACTTCAGGATATCAGTTTTTTCTCGATGTGCTGAAAATAAATCATCATTCGTGATATGCGTTGCGTCGTTATCGTTAACGCAAACACGATCCTCCGTGTGCTCGGACGCGGCATAAGGTATAATCGCGCGTTTTACATCTCACTAAAAAACAGCGACTTTGACCATTACGAAACTTACCCGAAACGACCTTGCTCCTGATACGGAAAGTTATCAGGCGCTGTTTGCACAAGCTGATTTAGCCCAGCCAGAGGCTTCTCTGTCAGGCGAACTGCAGCCCCGTTTATTCTATGCGTTGGAGCAGCTACTGGTGACTCCGACCATTTCACCGTTCATGCTGGTTAAGGCCCCGGAAGAGCCGGAATACCTGCAGTGGTTAGCGGCAGAGACCCGCAGCCTATACCAACCGGCCGCGCCGCTCTATGGCGTGCGCTACCAGGTGAACGGTGGAAACGTCACCCTTTCGTCAGCCAAAAGCGCCGATGATAATTTTGCCAGCACCGCGCCGGTTGAATCAGCCGACTGGATTGAAGCAGAGCAGCTTTTTGGCTGCGTGCGCCAGTTTAACGGCGAAATATCCCTGCAGCCGGGTCTGGTTCATCGCAGCAACGGCGGCGTGCTTATTATCGCCCTGCGCGCGTTATTAGCCCAACCGCTGCTGTGGATGCGCCTGAAGAATATCGTTACCCGCCAGCGCTTCGACTGGCTCTCCATCGATGAGTCTCGTCCGCTGCCGATCAGCATTCCGTCGATGCCGCTCAATCTGAAGATTATTCTGGTCGGTGAACGCGATTCACTGGCTGATTTTCAGGATATGGAACCTGAGCTCTCAGCCCAGGCGATTTACAGCGAGTATGAAGACAACCTGCAAATCGCCGACGGCGACACCATGAAACAGTGGTGTCAGTGGGTATGGCAAAACGCGCAGCAGCTTGAGCTGCCAGGGCCGGCCGCCGATGCCTGGCCGCTGCTGATTCAGGAAGGCGCGCGCTATACCGGCGATCAGGAAACGCTGCCGCTGTGTCCGATGTGGATTGCCCGCCAGCTGCGCGAAGCCGCCGCTTTCAGCGAAGGTGAGCTTGTCTCCGCGGAAGAGATGCAGACCATGCTGGCTCGTCGTGAATGGCGCGAAGGCTATCTTGCCGAGCGGATCCAGGACGAAATCCTGCAAGAGCAAATTTTGATTGAGACCGATGGCGAATGCATCGGGCAAATCAACGCGCTGTCGGTGATCGAATTCCCCGGTCATCCGCGGGCCTTTGGTGAGCCGTCGCGCATCAGTTGCGTCGTCCATATCGGCGACGGTGAATTCATCGACGTTGAGCGCAAGGCCGAGCTGGGCGGTAACATCCATGCCAAAGGCATGATGATTATGCAGGCGTTCCTGATGTCCGAACTGGAACTCGAGCAGCAGCTCCCCTTCTCCGCATCGCTGACCTTCGAGCAATCCTACAGCGAAGTGGACGGCGATAGCGCCTCCATGGCCGAACTGTGCGCTTTAATCAGCGCCCTGGCCGGCGTGCCGATTAACCAAAGTATTGCCGTCACCGGCTCAGTCGATCAGTTCGGCCGCGTGCAGCCGGTGGGCGGGCTTAACGAAAAAATTGAAGGCTTCTTCACCATTTGCCAGCAGCGCGAGCTGACCGGCAAACAGGGAGTCATCATTCCTGCGGCGAATGTTCGTCATCTGAGCCTGGCGCCAGAACTACAGCAGGCCGTCGCTGAAGAGAAGTTTTTCATCTGGGCGGTGGAAGACGTTACGGAAGCGCTGCCTATGCTGACCCAGCTGCTGTGGGATGGTGAAGGGCAAACTTTACGCCAAACCATTCAGGAGCGGATTGCGCAGGCGACGCAGCAAGAGAGTCGTCATCGTTTTCCGTGGCCGCTACGCTGGTTAGGTGGTTCAGGTTCTAACTGATCGGACTTGTTCAGCTTACACGTGTTAGCTATCCTGCGTCCCGAACTCAAAATAAGGCTTACTGAAAACATGGTAGATAAACGCGAATCCTATACGAAAGAAGACCTTCTTGCCTCTGGCCGTGGTGAACTGTTTGGCGCAAAAGGCCCGCAGCTGCCCGCGCCAAGTATGCTGATGATGGACCGCGTCATCAAAATGAGCGAAACCGGCGGCAACTACGATAAAGGTTATGTCGAAGCAGAACTCGATATTAACCCGGACCTGTGGTTCTTCGGTTGCCACTTTATCGGCGATCCGGTGATGCCGGGCTGCCTGGGCCTCGACGCAATGTGGCAGCTCGTTGGCTTCTATCTGGGCTGGCTCGGCGGCGAAGGCAAAGGCCGCGCGCTGGGCGTGGGTGAAGTTAAATTCACCGGTCAGGTACTGCCGACTGCGAAGAAAGTGACCTATCGTATTCACTTTAAACGCGTTGTTAACCGTCGTCTGATTATGGGCCTGGCGGATGGTGAAGTACTGGTTGACGATCGTCTGATCTACACCGCAGCCGATCTGAAAGTGGGCCTGTTCCAGGACACTTCTGCGTTCTGATAAGCAGTAACGCTTAAAAAAGGCGAAGCCCCCGCTCGCGGAGGCTTCTTTTTTAAAGAGACAGTCAGGCAGTTTGTACCCTGTCCTCCATGGCTTCTCGCCAGCCTCCTAGCCAGTATGACCTTTGATTCAGGGTCTGGTAGGGACACATTTCTTTCGATCTTCCGGTTATCCCGGCCTGATATCCACGTTGATGTGCCCGTTCCAGGCGATCTCGTTTTTGTCTCTTCATGCCTCGTTTCCCTCATTCTTTGATCTGGTGGAAAAGAAAACAGTGGTCACTAAATATGCAACCACGGTTAACGAATACCGCGAATCAGAGGTCGCGTCAATGCGCAAAATTCACGCCATTGTCATATTTGTGAGCTACATGAAAGTTCATTTGTACAAAAACTGTGAACCAGCACAAGTAACAAGCTGACGAAACAAATAAAAAAACCGCCGCGGTTTTTCAGACCACAGCGGCTGTTTAGCTTCATGAATTTTACTTATGGCAGGCGATTCAGCTCGTTGGCAATAGCGATCGCTTCCTGAGTCCAGGCCTGGGCCATCGTTTTCACCATCGCATCATAGCCGTCCTGCTGCTGCTTAAGCTCAATGTTAAACGGACGCTTAATCAGCTGCCCCTGGTGCTTCAGCAGCCACTCTCCGCTGACGATAACCCGCCCGTCATAACGACCATGGAAGCCGTTAACCGAGACGTTCAGCGTATCCTGATCGTTGCCCAGCGGCTGCGAGGCCACCACCCAGCCGGGCAGCTGATTGCTTAAATTCGCGACCAGGGTCGTGCGCAGCTGCTGATCGAGTGGGCTGGCCCACAGATTATTGCTCGCAATCACGTACTGCACGTCGGTGGTCTGGTAGACCACCCCGTTACCCGCCAGATAATCAGGGATAGTGACCTGCTCAACCCACAGCAGGTTCTTCCCCTGATGGGCGGCGCTTTGCGCACCGCTTTGGGCGACCGGCAGCTGATAGTAGGTTTTATCCTCCCCGCTGCTGCTGCAGGCCGCCAGCGCGCATACCGCTGCCGCTACTAACCACTTTTTCATTATTTCGCTCCCTTCGGCTGCGGATCTTTTTTACCCTTGGCCTCAAATACCAGCGCGTTGCTCTTATCATTGAGCGTTTTCAGTACCGGCTGCAGTTCACGAAGAACCTGATCCAGTCGCTGCATATCCGCAACCATCTTATTGTATGCCGCAGACCCCGGCTGGAAGCCCTGCATACTGCGGTTCAGCTCACGCAGCGTATTCTGCATATCGCCAGGCAGCTGCTGCATCGACTGGCTTGAGGTGATCTTATTCAGGCTATCCAGCGTTGCCTGAACGTGCTGCATCGTTTTTTCGCTCTGCGCCAGCGTACTGGTCGCCTGCTCAAGCAGCGGGTTAATCGGCAGATTGTTAATCTTATCCAGCGCATCCATCAGGCGCTGCTGAATTTGCGCAAGACCGCCGCTGACCGTCGGAATGATCGGATACGAGCCAAACTCATGCATCTTGCCGCGCGGCGGCGCTTTCGGATAGAAGTCGAGATCGATATACAGCGCGCCGGTGATCAGATTGCCGGTTTTCAGCGAACCGCGCAGGCCGCGATTGATCAGATCGTCCATATGGGTGCGGATATCCGGATCGCTTCCAAGCTGGTTAATCAGCCGTTCCGGCTCGATGCGCACCTCTACCGGAATGCGATAGTCGTCATTCAGCCGCTGCTGCAGTCCTGGAATGAAGAACGGCACCTTGCCGACCGTGCCCAGGCGTATGCCGCGGAACTCCACCGGCGCGCCGGGCTGAAGGCCGCGGATCGAATCTTTAAAGAACATCACGTAGTCGATGTGCTGGGTAAAGACCGAATCCTGAATGCTTTTCTGATCGTCAAACAGATGGTAGCCGGTCCTGTTCGCCACCGGTTCTCCCAGATCCAGCCCTTCCGGAATATCAAAGCTCACCCCGCCGCCGAACAGCGTCGACAGCGATCCCATTTCCACCCGCATCCCGGCGGAGGTCAGATCCACGGCGATACCGCTGTCTTTCCAGAAGCGAACGTTGGTGGTAACCAGCCGATCGTTCGGCGCGTTGATAAACAGCTGATAGGTAATACTACGCTTTTGCGGATCGAAGGTGCTGGTCTCGACCGACCCGACCCGATAGCCGCGAAAGAGCACCGGGTCGCCCGGAGAGAGCTGGCCGGCCTTATTGCTTTCCAGCAGGATACGGATACCCTTCGCATCCGGCGAGGCCAATGGCGGCGAGTCCAGCAGCGGGTACTGCGCAGCATCCGCCCCTTTCGTTCCCGGCTGCAGCTCGATAAAGGCGCCGGATAGCAGCGTGCCAAGCCCGCTGATCCCTTCGCGCCCAACCTGCGGTTTTACCACCCAAAACACCGTATCCTGATGCAACAGCTTCTCCATACCGGAGTTCAGGCGAGCCTTAATCTCTACGTGCGTCAGGTCGTCCGTCAGGGTGGCGGTTTCTACCACGCCGACGTCAACGCTGCGGCTTTTAATCCGGGTTTTACCACCCTCAATGCCCTCGGCGTTGGTGGTGATCAGCGTCACCTCCGGCCCCTGATGGCTATAGTGATAAAAAAGAATCCACGCGCCGATTAGCACAGTGACGATGGGGAAGATCCATACTGGTGACCAGTTCTTCACCTTTTGCACTTTTGCTTCTCCGCTATTATTTTCCATGCTGCTGTATTTCCTCATGGCTTGAATCTGGTTCACGGTCCCACAACAAACGAGGGTCGAACGTCATCGCCGAAAACATTGTCATCACAACAACCAGCGCAAACATCACCGCCCCTATCGCAGGATAGATATTCATCAACCCTCCCATGCGCACCAGCGCCGAGAGTACAGCGATGACAAAGACATCAATCATTGACCAGCGGCCAACAAATTCCACTACTTCATAAATCAGATGCATGCGCTCTGAATCACGCGAACCATTGCCGTTGGCATTCCAGCACAGCCAGCCAATCGCGATCATTTTTAAGGTCGGCACCATAATACTGGCGATAAATATCACCAGCGCCACCGGATACGATCCTTCGCTCCACAGCAGGATCACCCCGGCCATGATCGTCGACGGCATTTTATCGCCCAGCAGGTCGGTTATCATAATGGGCATGATATTGGCCGGGAGATAGAGCAGGCACGAGGTGATCAGCAGCGCCAGCGTCCACTGCAGGCTATGCTTGCGCCGCGCCGTCCCTCTCGTCTGGCAGCGCGGGCATACCGCAGCGTCAGCGGGCAGAATGGCCGTACAGCAGGAGCAGGAGCGCAGACCCTGGCGAATGCCCGTGACGCCAATCTTCAGCGGCTGCTTAACCGCAGGCATTGGCGCAATGTCGTCCCACAGCCAGCGTCGGTCCACGCACTGCAGCGCGCGCAGCTGCAGCAGGCAGAACATACACCAGGGGAAAAAGCTCAGGCCAACGCCAATATCGCCGTAGGCCATGAGCTTCACGAAGCTCACCAGCACCCCGGCGAGAAAGATTTCCGCCATTCCCCAGGTTTTGAGGTGGAACAGGATCCGCGCGAGGAAAGCCTTTAGCGCAGCGGGCATACGAACGCGATTGACCAACAGCAAAATCGATATCAGGCAAAAGGCCGGCACCAGCTGCACAAAGAGGAGAAAGAAGGTGCCGAGGCTGGCGTAATCTTCGCTAAATAGCACATTGGGGATCTCCAGCAGCTCAATTTCGCTGTTGAGGCCCCCCACTTTCATGTAGACGAAGGGAAACAGGTTTGCCAGCAGCAGCATAAACAACGCGACCAGCGCATAGGCTGTGGGACGCTGCCGGGGCGCGTCCCATGAAGTCGTTAACGTTGTTCCGCAGCGCGGACATACGGCTTTCTGGCGATGCTCCAACTGGGGCAAAGCCACCAGCAGATCACATTGTGGACACAGGATATGCCGCGCAGCATGATGATGATCGCACATGAAAACTCCTCAGCTTATGCGCCGTTTTTTAATCCTTCGAGATATTCCCAGCGCTCAAAGGCCTTTTCCAGGGCCTGTTCCGCTTCAGACAGCTGCGCCAGCACCTGCTGCGTATGGTCATGCGACTGACCAAAGAAGGAGGTGTCGGCAACCTGATCCTGCAAGCTCTGAAGCTCGGCCTCCAGCTCTTCCAGACGCTGCGGCAGCTGCTCCAGCTCGCGCTGCAGGTTATAGCTTAGTTTGCTCGCTGCACGCTTAACACTTTCTGTTTTCGGCGGCGTTGCTTCAACGTTTTTTTTAGCTGCGGACTGTTTTTGCGCCAAAGACTGAGACTGCTGTCCGCGCGCGTCGTGGTAGCCGCCAACGTACTGACCGATGCGCCCTTCACCTTCGAAGATCCAGCATTCGGTCACGGTGTTATCGACGAACTGACGATCGTGGCTGACCAGCATCACGCTGCCCTGATAGCCGTCGATAAGCTCTTCCAGCAGCTCCAGAGTTTCGACATCCAGGTCGTTGGTCGGTTCATCGAGAATCAGCAGGTTGCTAGGCTTCAGGAACAAACGCGCCAGCAGCAGACGGTTACGCTCCCCGCCGGAGAGCGCGCGCACCGGCGTCATCGCCCGCTTCGGATGGAACAGGAAGTCCTGCAGATAGCCCAGCACGTGGCGCGGCTTACCGTTAACCAGCACCTCCTGCTTGCCTTCAGCGAGGTTATCCATCACCGTGCGGTCCGGATCCAGCTCGGCGCGGTGCTGATCGAAGTAGGCCACTTCCAGCTTGGTGCCGACGTGAACCCGTCCGCTGTCCGCCTGCAGCTGACCGAGCATCAGCTTCAGCAGCGTCGTTTTACCGCAGCCGTTAGGGCCAATCAGGGCAATTTTGTCGCCGCGCTGGATCTGCGCCGTGAAGTCTTTGACCAGCACCTTGCCGCCAACCTGGTAGTCAACGTTCTCCATCTCGAAGACGATTTTGCCCGAGCGTGACGCCTCTTCTACCTGCATCTTCGCGCTGCCCATCACTTCGCGGCGCTCGCCGCGCTCGCGACGCATCGCCTTCAGGGCGCGCACGCGGCCTTCGTTACGGGTACGACGCGCTTTGATCCCCTGACGGATCCAGACCTCTTCCTGCGCCAGCTTGCGATCGAACTCCGCGTTCTGCAGCTCTTCAACGCGCAGCGCTTCTTCTTTTTCCAGCAGATACTGATCGTAGTTGCCCGGATAGGTCACCAGCTTGCCGCGATCGAGATCGACGATCCGCGTGGCCATATTGCGAATAAATGAACGGTCGTGCGAAATGAAAATAATGGTGCCTTTAAAGGTCTTCAGGAAGCCTTCCAGCCAGTCGATAGTTTCGATATCGAGGTGGTTAGTCGGTTCATCCAGCAGCAGCACGCGCGGTCCGCTAACCAGCGCGCGGCCGAGGGCCGCTTTACGCAGCCAGCCGCCGGACAGCGAAGCCAGCTCGGCGTTGGCATCGAGGCCCAGCTGCTCCAGCACTTCGTTAATGCGGCTCTCCAGCTGCCACAGACCGAGGTTATCCAGCAGATCCTGCAGACGCGCCAGCTCGTTGAGGTTTTTATTGCTCGGGTCGGTCATCACCAGACGCGAAACGTCGTGATAGCCTTTAAGGTACGCCGCCTGCTCTTCGATGCCTTCGGCAACGAAGTCGTACACGGTACCCGCAATATTGCGCGGCGGATCCTGCTGCAGACGCGCAACGACCAGATCCTGTTCATAAATAATGCGCCCATCATCCAGACCCTGCTCGCGGTTGAGGATCTTCATCAGGGTGGATTTGCCCGCGCCGTTACGCCCAACCAGGCACACGCGCTCGTTATCTTCGATATGCAACTCGGCGTTATCCAGCAGCGGAGAGTCGCTGAAGGAGAGCCAGGCACCATGCATACTAATCAATGACATTCTTTATTCCTTTCAGGCTGCGGTAATCAGCCAGCAGTTGTGAATCTGACGGTTACGGGCAAAATCCTGAGATTGCGTTTTTTGCGTAATTTCCTGCGCTTTCAGGCCAAGCTGCGCCAGCCCGTCATGATCCATACGGAAACCGCGTTTATTGTTCGAGAACATGATCGTGCCGCCTTTACGCAGCAGACGTTTAAGATCGGTCAGCAGGCGCAGGTGATCGCTCTGTACGTCGAAGGTCTCTTCCATACGCTTTGAGTTAGAAAACGTCGGCGGATCGATAAAGATCAGGTCAAACTGTTCAGTGCTCTCACGCAGCCAGCCCAGCACGTCGGCCTGCATCAGGCGGTGCGAACGGCCGGTTAAGCCGTTGAGGCGCAGATTTCGCTCGGCCCACTCGAGGTAGGTACGCGACATATCGACGGTGGTCGTGGAGCGCGCGCCGCCGAGACCGGCATGAACGCTGGCGCTGCCGGTATAGGCAAAGAGGTTGAGGAAATCTTTGCCTTTGCTCATCTCGCCCAGCATGCGCCGCGCGATGCGGTGGTCGAGGAACAGGCCGGTATCGAGGTAATCGGTCAGGTTGACCCACAGACGGGCGTTATACTCCTGCACCTCGATAAAATCGCCTTTTTCGGCCATTTTCTGGTACTGGTTTTTGCCTTTCTGCCGTTCGCGAGTTTTCAACACCAGCTTATTCGGCGCGATACCTAAGACCGAAATCGTCGCGGCGATAATATCAAACAGGCGCTGGCGGGCTTTATGCGCGTCGACCGTTTTCGGCGGCGCGTACTCCTGCACCACCACCCACTCGCCGTAGCGGTCGATAGCGACGTTATATTCCGGGAGATCGGCATCGTACAGGCGGTAGCATTCGATACCTTCCTGGCGCGCCCATTTCTCAAATTTCTTCAGGTTTTTACGCAGACGGTTGGCGAAATCTTCGGCAAGCGAAACTGCTTTACCGCCCTCGTTTTCGGCAATGTGATAGTTTTTCTGCACGCAGTCCAGCGGGCCGTTTTTAGCCTTAAACTGCTTGTCGGCCCGCAGCTGCAGGCAGCTCAGCAGATCAGGAGAAGCGCTGAACAGCGACAGGTTCCAGCCGCCAAACTGGCTTTTCATCGTCCGACCGAGCAGGCTGTGCAGCGCGATCAGCGCCGGCTCGCTCTCCAGACGCTCGCCGTACGGCGGGTTACCGATCACCGTTCCGTACGGGCCTTTCGGCAGCGGGTTGCTCAGCTGAGCAACATCTTTAGCGGCAAACGTAATCAGCTCGCCTACGCCCGCGCGACGGGCGTTGCTGCGCGCGCGTTCAATCACCCGCGCGTCGACGTCGGAACCGTAGAAGCGGGACTCATACGCCGCCAGCCCTTTACGAGCTCGGGTCTGGGCTTCGGCCTTCACTTCTTTCCACACCGCATCATCGTGCTGGAGCCAGCCGTTGAAGCCCCAGTGGCCGCGATGCAGACCCGGTGCGCGATCGGTAGCCAGCATTGCGGCTTCGATCAGCAGCGTACCGGAACCGCACAGCGGATCGAGCAGCGGCGTACCCGGCACCCAGCCGGAACGCATGACGATCGCCGAGGCCAGCGTCTCTTTGATTGGCGCCATACCGGTACCGTCGCGGTAGCCGCGCAGATGCAGGCCTTCGCCGCTCAGATCTAACGAGATGTGCGCCGTCTCTTTGTTCAGCCAGACGTTGATCCGCAGATCGGGATTTTCGCGATCGACGTTCGGCCGCGGCAGGTTTTTGCGCGTAAAGCTGTCGACGATGGCATCTTTTACCTTCAGCGCGCCGTACTGGCTGTTACGAATCTCTTCGTTCAGCCCGCTAAAGTGCACGGCGAAAGTGGCGTCAGGGGTGAAAATCTCCGTCCATGGAATGGCCTGTACGCCGAGGTAAAGGTCCAAATCGCTATACACGCTACACTGGCCTAACGGCATCATGATACGTGAGGCCAGCCGGCTCCACATCAGGCTTTGATACAGCAGGCGCGTATCTCCCTGAAAATGGACCCCGCCCTGGACTACCTGGCAGTCCGCTGCGCCAAGTGATTCCAGTTCAGTTTTTAACAGCTCTTCAAGCCCACGAGCCGTACTGGCAAACAGAGAATTCATATCGTCACTTTTACTAAAAGAAAATTGGTGCGCATTATAGCCAATATGCGCCCCATGTCATAAAGTTAAAGGCTTATTTTTAAGCCCAGAGACTGCGCATGAAAACGCTATCGCGACTTTTTATTCATCCCGTCAAATCCATGCGTGGAATTGGCCTGACGCACGCGTTTGCCGATATCAGCGGTCTGGCCTTCGATCGCCTGTTTATGGTGACGGAAACGGATGGCACCTTCATTACCGCCCGCCAGTTTCCGCAGATGGTGAAATTCACCCCCGCTCCGCTGCAGGATGGCGTTCACCTGACCGCGCCTGACGGCAGCAGCGCGCTCGTTCGCTTCGCCGATTTTGCGCCTCAGGGCGAGCCTACCGAGGTGTGGGGAAACCATTTCACCGCCCTGGTGGCGCCGTCAACGGTTAACCAATGGCTAAGCGGCTTCTTTAATCGCCAGGTTCAGCTTCGCTGGTTGGGCCCGCAGCTGACCCGCCGCGTTAAGCGCCATGACGCCGTCCCGCTCACCTTTGCCGACGGTTACCCCTATTTACTCACCAACGAAGCCTCGCTGCGCGATCTGCAGCAGCGCTGCCCGGCCAGCGTCCGTATGGAGCAGTTTCGCCCTAATCTTGTGGTCACCGGCGCCGGGGCGTGGGAGGAGGATAGCTGGAAGGTGATTCGCATTGGCGAGGTGATTTTTGATGTCGCCAAGCCCTGCAGCCGCTGTATTTTTACCACCGTTAGTCCCGAGCGCGGGCAAAAACACCCGTCCGGCGAGCCGCTGGCCACGCTGCAGCGCTTCCGCACCGCGCTGGATAATGGCGATGTCGATTTCGGTCAAAACCTGATTGCCCGCAGCAGCGGCGTTATTCGCGTCGGCGATGAAGTCGAGGTGCTGAAGCGTGGCCCGGCGAAGGCCTATGGGGCGGGCGAAAGCGATGATAGTGAACCTTCTGCGGCTCAGCAGAATGCGACGGTTGATATTGAGTGGCAGGGGCAGCGTTTTACCGGGAATAACCAGCAGGTTCTGCTGGAACAGCTCGAGCAACAGGGGATCCGCGTGCCCTACTCCTGCCGGGCGGGCATCTGCGGCAGCTGCCGCATTCGGCTTGAGGAGGGAGAAGTCAGCCCGCTGAAGAAAAACGCCGTGGCGGCGGATGGCACTATTCTGTGCTGCAGCTGCGTACCGAAGACCGACCTGCGCCTGGCGCCCTGAGGCCTGCTGCGGCTCATCGGCTCATCGGCTGGCGGCCAAAGAGACTCGCCGGCCTAGACCGCCTCGCCGAGGCTGTAGCTGGAGAGACCCGGCGCGGGCTGCAGCCTGTCGTTCATAATTTTAATCACGTCGCCAAGCTGCATCACCCGTCCGGCCAGGGTTAACCCCGGCTGAGCCAGCAGGCACAGCGCGGCGTTTTCGCCGGGCTCCACCACCAGCAGATTCACCTGCTGCCCGGTATCGCTGAGCCAGGCGCTGGCGGTATCGCCGCCGCCGGGCTGCCAGCTCTCTTCATGGCTGGTGAAATGCCAGCTTTTCGGCATCTGGGGCTTAAGAAAACGAATGGCGACCAGCGCGTTAAGCACTAATTCAGCGCGCTGCTCTTTAGATAGTTCTATATCCCGGCATTTTTCTTCGAAGGAAAAATAAAGAGCGGCGTCGTCAACGCAGAATCCGGATGGCGCGAATGCATCGGGCGTGAGCATCCGGCGCGCAAAGCGCGAGCGGAACAACATGCCATTGGCCAAATCGAGCATCATACGATCGTGCTCTTCATCGTAATACCAACGCCAGTTATCGTCAGGTTTAATCCGCATTTTTCCCCCGTCCTCTTTCACTTCTATCTGTAATGCACGGCATACGGCAACAGAATTATTTCCAAAATTAAGAAAAGACTAAAATGTCTAAATAAGCAACAATGAGGGAATATAAAACAACCAGGGCCGGAAATAAAGCCCTGGGGGTGTTTCAGAGGGGGAAAAGATTAGATATTGGTAACAATTTCTTTAATCAGCGGCGGACCTTTAAAAATAAAGCCAGAATAAATCTGGACCAGCGTCGCGCCGGCGGCGATTTTTTCCCGGGCAGCAATCGCAGAGTCAATCCCGCCGACTCCGATAATTGGCAAGCGGCCGTTTAATTCTGTCGCCAGCATGCGGATAATCTCAGTGCTTTTTAATTGCAGAGGACGACCGCTGAGGCCACCGGTTTCATCGCAATATTGCATTCCCTGCACCAGCGAGCGATCGAGGGTGGTATTGGTGGCAATGACGCCGTCAATATTATGGCGAACCAGGCTATCGGCCACCTGGATCAATTCCTCAAGGGAAAGATCCGGGGCGATCTTCACGGCCACCGGGACATATTTTTGATGCTTTTGCTGCAGCTCAAGCTGCTTATTTTTAATACCGGAAAGTAAATCATCGAGCGCGTCGCCATATTGTAAAGTACGCAGCCCCGGGGTATTCGGTGAGGAGATGTTAATGGCGATATAGCCGGCGTAGGGATAGACTTTTTCCATACAAATCAGGTAATCATCTTTGCCCTGCTCAACCGGGGTGTCTTTATTTTTACCGATATTAATCCCAAGAATACCGTCAAAATGCGCCTTTTTAACGTTCTCGACGAGGTTATCAACACCGAGATTATTAAAGCCCATGCGGTTGATCAAACCTTCTGCCGCCACCAGGCGGAAGATCCTCGGCTTATCGTTACCCGACTGCGCGCGCGGCGTCACGGTACCAATTTCGATTGAACCAAAACCCATTGCCCCGAGCGCATCGATACACTCGCCGTTTTTATCCAGCCCGGCGGCAAGGCCCAGCGGATTCTTAAACGTGAGCCCCATGCAGGTCACCGGTTTAGACGGCACCTTCTGGCGGATCAGCATTTCAAGCGGCGTTCCCGATACACGGCGTAATTGTTGGAAGGTTACTTCATGAGCGCGCTCAGGATCGAGCTGAAAAAGAGCTTTACGAACGAAGGGGTAGTACATGAACTCTCCTGGATTCCCGGTGTGCAAACCGGGGGCGTATTATGTTCGATCCTCAGCGGAAAGGGAATTGACCTGTGACAAAAAATCGTCCATCCGACGCAAACGTTTACTTTTCCGCCCTGCTTTATGCAAATTCTGACAAAACAAGGGTGGAAAAATCATTTAGGTAAATAAATCGCCTCTGTCACACTGCCGGTAAATGTTATCAATAATAGATAAATGCAAACATTTAGTTATAAGGAGAGAGAGAACATGCGCGTCATCACACTTGCGGGCAGCCCGCGCTACCCTTCCCGTTCCAGCGCCCTTCTGGAATACGCCAGAGAGACGCTCTCCGCCGCTGATGTTGAAGTCTGCCACTGGCACCTGCAGAATTTTGCTCCGGAAGATCTTCTTTATGCGCGTTTCGATAATCCGGCGCTGCAGACGCTTAATGAACAGCTGGCCGGCGCGGATGGCCTGATTATCGCCACCCCGGTCTACAAAGCCTCTTTTTCCGGCGCGCTGAAGACGCTGCTCGACCTGCTGCCGGAACGCGCGCTGGAAGGTAAAATCGTCCTGCCCCTCGCGACCGGCGGCACCATCGCCCATATGCTGGCGGTGGACTATGCCCTGAAGCCGGTTCTTAACGCCCTGAAGGCCCAGGAGATCCTCCACGGCGTGTTTGCCGATGATAGCCAGGTAACTGACTATCAGCACAAGCCGCAGTTTACACCAAACCTGCAGGGTCGCCTCGACCTCGCCCTGGAGACGTTCTGGCAGGCGCTTCATCGGCCAACCAGCCGCGCGCCGGCCCTGAAAGCTACCCACGGAGTCGAACATGCGTAAACTCCTCGCTTCCCTGGCGCTGGGCGGGCTGCTGATGCTCTCCGCCCTGAGCCACGCGGCGCAGTCCGCACCGGACGCGCTGCGTATCGGCTATCAAAAAGGCAGCGTCAGCATGGTGCTGGCAAAAAGCCACCAGCTGCTGGAGCAGCGCTACCCGGGCACCAAAATATCCTGGGTAGAGTTTCCCGCC
>NZ_JAQGFU010000052.1:0-25787 GCF_030078455.1 Klebsiella sp. Ech2A
CCGCGGACGTGAACCGCCAGCTCGTGGTGCTGGCTCATTGCGGTCAGCATGGCGATGTTGAGCATGCTGCGGGTTTTAAAGGGCAGCGTTTCGTCACCCCATACCCGGCCCCAGCAGAACTCCGTCACCAGCCGCTGGACGGGGCGATTAAAGTCGTCGGCGCTGGCCCAGGATTTATCCACATGCGCCTCGCCTAAAACCTCTTTGCGGTTCGCAAAGCCTTGTTGAAACAGTTCACTCTCTTCCATCATGCCTCCTTGAGGAGCGACTCCTCATTTTTCGTATGATTGTATGACACTAAAAATAGCTAAAATTTTTTGGCCGATCAGGCCGGGTGATAGCCGATCATCGCCTTCACCTCCAGATACTCGCGCAGGCCGGCCTCTCCCCACTCGCGTCCGTTGCCGGAACGGCGATAGCCGCCGAAGGGAGCGTGAAAATCCGCGGGGGGATAGTTGATATGCACCTGGCCGGCGCGCAGCCGCCGGGCTATCGCCCGCGCGCGTTCGGGATCGCCAGACTGCACGTAGGCGGCCAGGCCGTAGTCGGAACCGTTGGCCATATCGATGGCCTGGTTTTCATCGTCATAGGGCAGGATGCAGAGCACCGGGCCAAAGATCTCTTCGCGGGCAATGGTCATGTCGGGAGTGACCCGGCTGAAAATCGTCGGCTGCACGTAGTAGCCTTTCTCGACGCCTGCTGGCCTGCCGGTGCCGCCGATCAGCAGTTCCGCCCGTTCATCGATGCCGCACTGAATAAGCTGCTGAACGCGGTCAAACTGCGTGCGGTTGACCAGCGGGCCGAGCCGGGGTTTATCATCGTCGCCTGGCCCCGAGCGATACTGCATGGCGGCCCGGCGCGCGATGGCGTTGACCTCATCCAGCCGGGCGCGGGGGACCAGTAAACGCGTCGGGATTGAGCAGGACTGTCCGCTATTGGTAAAACAGGCGGCGACCGCGCGGGTCACGGCGTTTTGCAGATCGACATCATCCAGCAGGAGGTTGGCCGATTTGCCCCCCAGCTCCTGCGCCACGCGCTTGACGCCCGGAGCGGCCAGCCTGGCGACTTCGATCCCGGCGCGGGTCGAGCCGGTAAACGAGACCATCTCTACGTCCGGGTGCGCCGCCAGGGCGGCGCCGACGCCGGGGCCGTCGCCGTTGACCAGGTTGAACACCCCGGCGGGCACTCCGGCGTCATGCAGCACTTCGGCAAGCAGCAGGGCGCTGAGCGGGGAGTATTCGCTGGGCTTCAGCACCATGGTGCAGCCCGCCGCCAGCGCCGGCAGCACTTTCACCACCACCTGATTCACCGGCCAGTTCCAGGGGGTTATCAGCCCGCAAACGCCGATCGGCTCCAGGCGCAGGCGGGTACTGCCGCGCCGTTCTTCGAAGGCGAAATTTTCCAGCACCGCAATCAGCGTCTCCAGGTGGGCTACGCCGCGTACCGCCTGCCCGTCGCGGGCGAATGCGCGCGGCGCGCCCATTTCGCGATGAATCGCGTCGACAAACTCGTCGTAGCGGCGCTGATACCCGCTCAGAATGCGTTTTAATAGCGCGATGCGTTCGGCAACCGCGGTTTCAGCCCAGCCGGGAAAGGCCCGGCGCGCGGCGGCGACCGCCCGATCGACGTCCTGCACATTCCCGAGGGCTAACTGGCAAATGGGCTGCTCGGTGGCCGGATCGATCGCCGTGAACCAGCGCGGCGCGACCGGATCAACCCAGCCGCCATCGATATAAAACTGTGTGGTATGGGACATGATCAGTTTCCTGTGGATGGCGCGTTATCGTCCAGCAAACGGTACATTTCCGTATGGTCGGCGCTGGCCGATACGGTCGCCGCGCACTGGTGCCAGAGATCGATACACTGCTCGCCGAGACGCAGCGGATAATCGACCGCGGTGGCCAGCCCTTTGGCGATTTGCAGATCTTTATCCATTAACTTCAGGGCAAAGCCTGAAGCGTAGCTGCCGCTCAGCATAAATTGTTTCACCTTGTTTTCTGAGGTGTTGCTGCGGCCGCTGGAGGCGTTTAGCACATCGGTCATCACCTGCGGGTCGATGCCGAAACGGCGGGCAACCTGCAGCGCTTCCACCGTGGCGGTCAGCCCGGCGGCGGAAACATAGTTATTCAGCGCCTTCGCCGCGTGACCGCTGCCGGCGGCACCGATATGCAGGACGGAACTGCCCATCGCCGACAGCAGCGCCCGGCAGCGGGCTAGCACCTCCTCCTCGCCGCCGACCAGAATGGCCAGCTTGCCCTGTTCCGCGCGCTTGACGCCGCCGGAAACCGGGGCATCGAGATAATGTAAGCCCTGCTGCTGCAGGCGCTGCGCCAGATCCCGCGAGCGGGACGGCACGGAGGAGCTCATATCAATGACCACCGCGCCGGCGGGCAGGCGTTCGGCCCACCGCTGGCCGAACAGCACCTCCTCGACGATGTCGGAGTTGGGCAGCATGGTGATGAGCACGTCCAGGCCGACCGCGCCGTCCGCTGACAGCAGCCCGGCGCGCAGCGATTCCGCCAGCGCGCCGGCGCGCGACCGATCGGCGTCATGCAGCAGCAGGGCGTAGCCCACCTCGCTCAGGCAGGTGGCCATGGGCGTTCCCATCATGCCTAAACCAATAAATCCCACGGTGTGGATATTTTTCACGTCAACCTCTCTTAACGACAGAAACGGCGGCGCTAGCGCAGCGCCGAAAAATCAGTGGGTAGCAGAAAGCTATTTTCGATACGGCAAACAATGGCCTGCTGACGCTCGCTCTCCGCGCGCTTCTCCTGCCACGCCACGTCGGCCTGGAACGCATTCCAGCATTTTTCGCGTTCGGCCATATCTTCCCAGCTCAGCAGATAGGTCAGGGTGTGGTTGCTCTCGCCGACGGCGGTCGTCCAGAAACCAATTTGTTTAATACCGTATTTCTCAAAGAAACCGAGGGTGGTATGGCGAAAACGTTCCAGCAGCGCCGGTAGGCGGCCCGGCATACAGTGGTAAATGCGCATTTCAACGATCATGGGGTGCTCCTTTTCAGCATGAAGAAACCGGCAGCGGTTGCCGATCGACGCGGACGATCCACCCCTCCGTTTCGGCTGAAAAAGCCGGGTAGCGGCGTAGAACCAGGGGATCGTGACCGGGAACGATATGGTCGGCGGAGTCGGCCAGGCCTTTGACGATGTCGTAGCCTTCCATCATATCGCCAACGTTGAACACCACCGGATAGGGGCGGCCCTGCTCGATATTGGCGTAAAAGTGCGCCGCGTCCGAGGCGAGTACCACCCAGCCGCGGGCGGTATTGACGCGCACGATCTGCAGGCCGTCAGAGTGGCCGCCGGTGCGATGCAGGGTAATGCCCGGCGCCAGCTGGCCGTCGCCGTTATGAAAGCGGACGCGGCCGGCGAACAGTTTATCAACCATCGCTTTCACGTCTTCAACATCGAAGGGATGACGGACTTCGTGGTGGCACATGCAGCGCCCGGTGCAGAAGGCCATTTCGCGATCCTGCAGATGGAAGGTCGCGGCCGGGAACAGCGCGTGGTTGCCGGCGTGGTCGTAGTGCATATGGCTGATAATGACGTCGGCGACGCTTGCCGGATCGACACCAATTTGCGCCAGGCCTTCGGCGATCGGATGGATGATGGTGCGCCCGCGCTGCTGCGCCATCTGCTCATCGAAGCCGGTATCCAGCACGATGGTGCGGGCGTCGTTCTGGATCACCCAGATAAAGTAGTCGATGGGCATCGGGCCGTCATGGAGATCGCCGCCGATAAAGTTGTCCCGCGCCATCCGATGGTGGTGGGCATAGCGGATTGCGTAGATTCGATACTGTTCAACGCCGGAAGACATAGTTGACTCCTTGTTAAAAGGTCGATAACTGCACGATCGTTTTTTGTAGTAAAGAGGTTACAATCTTGTATGACAATAATGCAATAATACAAGTATGATCGGTTTCACAAATTTCGACCGCTGGCCGGTAAAGCGCGGCTTAATGTGATGTCGGTTCGATTTTGTCACTTAGATTTGGCGGATTTTTAATGAAAGCGAGGCTATCCCCGCTGGGATGATCCGAGCCGCTGGAGGGGAGAAAAGGCGAAGGGGAACGGGCGGGAGGGCGGCGCGGTGACGCGAAGGCGTATGCGCCGTCCGCCGTGGCTATGCGCGGGGCGCGGTAACTGCCGCTGTGGCAAAAGCGGCAATCTGCCGGTCCTGCTCTTTGCTGGCGCCGATAACCACGCCCTGAGCATTGCGTAGCGCGATGCCGCCGGCAATCAGGGCTTCAGCAAGCGCCAGGGTTAGGGTCATCACATCATCCTCAATGGGGTAAAGGGGCGCGTTTACGGGCATCGATCGCCGCCCAGGCGTGGATCAGCAGGCCGCAGAGCGCGAGGATGGCCCCGACCCAGCCGGTGGACTGCCAGCCGAAACCGGAGGAGATGGTGACCCCGCCCAGCCAGGCGCCCAGCGCATTGGCGATGTTAAACGCGGAGTGGTTCATCGCCGCCGCCATGGTTTGCGCATCGCCGGCGACATCCATCAGGCGAATTTGCAGGACCGAGGAGAGTGACACCATGGTGCCCACCAGCATCACGGTGATCGCGCCGGGCCACGCGTAATGCGCGGTATACACGTAGGCGCTCATCACCACAATCGCCCAGACCAGCAGTAGACGAATGGTTTTTTCCAGACCGCGCTCCGCCAGGCGGCCACCAACGATGTTGCCGATAATCATCCCCAGACCAAACATCGCCAGAATCACCGGGATCATCGCCACCGGCTGGTGGGCCAGCTCCAGCATCGTCGGCTTCACGTAGCTGAAGATTGAGAACATCCCGCCGCTGCCGATGGCGCCGATGGCCAGCGTCAGCAGCACCTGCTTGCTGGTCAGCGCCGTCAGCTCGCGCAGCGGGCTGGCCGCCTTATCGCCGGCGCGCCCGGGCACCCAGGCGCGAACCAGAATCAGCGTCAGCACCGCCAGACCGCCGACGATAGCGAAGGCGCTTCGCCAGCCGAACAGCTGCCCGATGGCGGCCACCGCCGGAACTCCCAGCAGGTTAGCGATAGTCAGGCCCAGCAGCACCATCGAGACCGCCCGGGCGCGCTTAGTGCGATCCACCAGGCTGGCGGCCAGCAGCGCCGCCACCCCGAAGAAGGTGCCGTGCGGGAACCCGGAGAGGAAGCGCGCCAGCAGCATGGAGTAGTAGCCCGGCGCAACGGCGCTGAGCAGATTACCCGCGGCAAACATCGCCATCAGGGCTACCAGAAAGTCCCGCCGCGCCCAGCGCGCGCCGAGAACCGCCAGCAGCGGCGCGCCGACCACCACGCCGAGCGCATAGATGCTGATCAGATGGCCGGCGGAAGGGATCGAGACGCGCAGCCCGCTGGCCGCATCGGGTAGCAGACCCATAATGACAAATTCGCCGGTACCGATAGCGAAACCGCCGGTGCCGAGCGCAAACAGCGCCTTCAGCAGAGCGGTGCGCGAGAGGGAAACTTCATCAGCATCCTTATCGCGAGGGTGTTCATTGAGCGATGAGATCATTTTTATTTTGACTTGTGCAGGTGAACAACAAATGCGCCCCGTGCAGCGAACTGCACGGGGCGCGTCAGCGATTTTGGCCGCGATTAGCGGCGGTGCGCCAGCGCCTTGCCGACCACTTCTTCCGAGTGGCCAAAGCCGTAAGCCGGAGCGGTATCGATAAGATTAATGCCGCGGTCCAGCGCTTCGTGCAGCGTGGCAATCGACTGTTCGTCACGACTGCCGCCCCACATACTGCCGCCCATTGCCCAGGTGCCAGGACCGATACGGCTGACCGGTTGTGAAATGCCGGCGATGTGGATGGTTTCGATTGCCATGTTTCCTCCTGTCGATAGTTGGCTCTATACTAACTCATGTTAAGTTGAATTAATTTCAACGAATCCTTGACGACAGAGGGCACTTTTATGCCAGCACCGGTTCGCGGCGAGCTCGCCGATCTGAACGTATTTTTAACTATCTGTCGGCGTAAAAGCTTTCGCCTTGCGGCTGCGGACCTTGGTGTTTCGACTTCCGCGCTGAGTCATACCATGCGCGGGCTGGAAGAACGGCTTGCCGTGCGTCTGCTCAACCGCACCAGCCGTTCGGTGGTGCCGACCGATGCCGGCGAGGCGCTGCTTGGCCATTTGGAAGCGGGCTTTTCCCATATCCGCCTGGCGCTGGATGAACTGGATCATTATCGCGAATCGCCGGTGGGGCGGCTGCGGATTAATATCCCCCGCGATGCGGCCCAGCTGCTGTTTGCGCCGGTGCTGGCGAAATTTATGGCCATGCACCCGCGGCTGCAGCTGGAGATCGCCGTCGATAATACGCTGGTGGATATCATCGGCAGCGGATATGACGCCGGGATCCGCTACGGCGAAAGCGTGCCGCGCGACATGATTGCCATGCCGCTGACCCGCAAGCTGAAGTGGATTGTGGTGGCTTCCCCGACCTATCTGACCCGTAACGCCCATCTTCCTCTGGACCACCCCGACGATCTGTTTCAGCATCAGTGTATCCGTATGCGCCTCGGCAACGGGACGGTATATAAATGGCAGCTTAAACACGCCGGGGAGGCGCTGGCGCTGGATGTTCCCGGCTCGCTGATCCTTAATGAAACCGAGATGATTATCGATACCGCCCTGAACGGCTTCGGACTGGCCTACTGTCTGGACGTGCGGACGCGCCCGCTGCTGGAGAGCGGGCAGCTGGTGCAGGTGCTTCCCGGCTGGATATGCGAAGATGAGCCGATGGTAATGTATTACCCCAGCCGCAGGCAGCTCCATCCGGGCCTGAGAAAACTGATCGAGATGATGCGCGAGGCGATGTTGTAGCATCCCCCCGTCCGTAATAGCGCCGTTCCGGTGCGCGGCATGGTGCTGGAATTCCGGCAATAGAATGGGGAGCAGTGGCGACAGGCATGAACGCCATGCCGGTGTTCCCGGTCTCCACCGTCGAAGAGTTCTACGCGCGGCAGATCGTCACCTTACCCGACCCGGCAACCGGTAAGCCCGAATTGATGCTTTTGAAAAAAAGTATCAGTCGGAATTGCAAGTAAATTAGAGGATAATTTTCCATGCCAGGTAGCCTATGCTCCGCCAAATATAAACCCCAGGCAATTAAATTGCCTGGGGTTTTTCATTTCTGACCTTCTCAGTATGCCGGTTTGATTGGGGCCGTCCCGTCCTGCATTAGGCCAGGCTGATACCTCAAACTAAAGAGGTTCTTTAGCTCCGAATACGATCCAGCCGTAATCAGGAGTCTGATCCCGAACCCGGTGCACCGGGCTAAGCCTCGTCAGCGCTACGAATGTTCCTCACTCCTGATAGGTTCTTTCAGAACAAAGGCATAGCTGAGAGCCCCGAGCAATAACAGCGCCGCGCCGGCAAGGAAGACATAGGTAAAGTTATTGGTGGTATCGAGAATTAAGCCGGCAACGATAGGGGCCAGCGCTGCGCCCAGGAAACCGCCGAAATTCTGAATGGAGCCGAGAGAGCCGACCGAGCCCGCGGGCGCGACATCCGTCACCAGCGCCCAGATCGCGCCTGAAGGCAGCTGTGCGGCGAAATAACCAATAGTCAGTAACAACATACACAGCGGCGTACTTTCAATGTAAGGTACCGGCGCCACTGCGCATGCCGCAATCAGCGCTCCGCCGACGATCGGGATCTTACGCGCGGTAATGGCTTTCATGCCTTTTCTAATCAGGAAGTCTGAAATAACGCCCCCCAGCAGCACGCCAAAAATACCGACAAAGAACGGGATGGCGGCCAGCCAGCCGGTATTCATCAGGCTCATGTGACGATCGTGCTCAAGGTAGCGCGGCAGCCAGGTCAGGTAGACCCAGACCGTAAAGTAAATCCCGAAACAGCCTACGACCATCCCCCACGTCGAGCGCTCGCGGAACAGGGAACCCCAGCTGCGGGAGGGGGCGGAAGAGGGCTGATGGTGGTCGACAATTTTGTCTTGCGGGGCCTCTTCCGCGGTGGGTTCGCGATAAAACCGCAGCCATGCGAGCAGAATCACCAGCCCGAGAGCCCCAATGACGATAAACATGCCTCGCCAGCCCATGGTCAGCATGAGGATCGTCAGTACCGGCGGCGCGATGGCATTGGCAATCTGCGACCCGGTGTTGAACAGGGCGGTTGGAAAGCCGCGCTCTTCTTTACTGAACCAGCTATTGGTGACCTTGACGCCGGAGGTAAAAAATGGCGATTCCGTTACGCCCAGCAGCATGCGCAGGGCGTACATTATCCCAAACCCGTTGGCAAACGCGCAGAATATCGTCACCAGCGACCAGCCCCCGGCGGCAAAGGAAAACATCTTTTTGGGGCCGAAGCGGTCGACAAGATACCCGGCAGGGAGATTGGCCAGCGCATAGGGCCACAGAAAAGCCGATAGCAGTAATCCCATCTGAAATGACGACAGGCCAAATTCAGCGGCAATGGTCGAGTTCGCGACGCTGAGATTGGCGCGGTCGAGATAGTTGACCACCGCGGCCAGCAAAATAATCACCACCAGATACCATCTGAGCTTTGCTCCGGGAATGACGTTAACTTTATTCTGGCTGAGGGCATTATCAGGTACGGATACAGAGTCTGTTCTTCTCATGAAAGAATCCTCTAAACTTCATCTTGGCATCGACGTTATTTGTTTAAAATTTATATTGTTCGTCGAAGTTAAATAGGGGCTGAGGTTTCCAGTTCGGCCAGCCCGGCAATCAGGCTCTGCACCTCTTCAGGCGTAATATTTAATTGCGGCGCGCGCATCCCGCCGGCATTAATTCCGCGATATTTAAGTCCTTCTTTAAAGTAGGACATATTGCCGCCGTTTTTCAGCAGTTCGCAATATTTATTCGCCTGGCGCTGGGCGGCGCGTGCGCCCGGAATATCTCCGCGATTAAAGGCCTCATAAATTTTGATAAAAGGCTCCGGGTAAACGCAGGAAACCCCTGAAACCACGCCATCGCAGCCCATCGCCAGTGCCGGAAGAAACAGGCGGTCGGCGCCGACCATTACGGAAAAATCATAGTCCTTGATGGCAAGGTACTGGTTGACGGTGAGGTAGTCCGGATAGCTGTATTTAATCCCCACGACGTTCTTACATCTATCCGCAACGCGCTGGGCGACGTCAGCAGAGAGATTGTTCGCGGCGCACTGCGGGATATTGTAGAGATACACCGGGAAATCGTGCGGAACGGCATTGGCGACGGCGACAAACCAGGCTTCAAGCTCACGGTCGTTAGCGCCGAAGAATGACGGGGTCACGACGCCGATTCCGTCAGCCCCGGCCTCTACCGCATGCCGGGCAAGCGACAGCGTTTCTGCTGTGGTCATCGCACCGACGTGAATATAAACCGTCGCTCGTTGGTTATTTCTTTTAATGACGGTTTCGGCAACTTTCTTCCGCTCTTGTTCGCTGAGGCGCAACATTTCGCCGGTGGTGCCCAGCGGATAAAGACAGTGCACGCCTTTCTCAACAAGAAAATCGGTTAGCGCTTCGATGCTGTCATAATTAATGGTGTCGTCGTCATTAAACGGTGTAATCATTGCTGTGGTGATGCCATATAATTTTTTCACAGAGACCTCGTCAGATGTTGAAGGATATATTCCGGAAAACGAGCGACGGACGCCGGGAGTTCCGGATTTTTACTGCCTGAATAAAGGTGAGTCGTCTTGTTAGTGATTAACGTAGCGGCTAAGCACGCTAAAAAGAATCAGCGCGGCGGTGCCGCCGGGATCTTCCGTACCCGCGCTGCTGTCGGCAAACGCCGCTGCTTTACCGTGACGTGGAAACATGGTTCGGGTTGCTTCCAGCCCGGCCATCGCGGCGGCATGAGCGGCTTTCGCCGCGCGGCCGAGCGGCGCTCCCGCCGCGGTTTCCTGCGCTAACGCGTCGCTGGCCGGCAATAAGACATCCAGCACGGTTTTCTCTCCGGGCTGGGCTTTTCCCCGCTCGGCAATACCCTGAGTAAAGGCGCTGAAGAAGGTGGCCAGATCCGCGGCGCTGAGCGTCATCAGCTCCGACGCCAGCGCTTTTCCCCCGCGCATAAAGCCGGTGGCCATCAGCGTTCCCATTGTCGATGGCGCCGCCCTGGCCATCGCAAAGCCGCACTGAACGAGATAATGAGCAATCCCTTTCTCAAACTCGGGCCGTATCTGCTGCGCGGCATGAAAGGCTTTTTGCATCGTGATGCCAAGGTCGCCATCGCCCACGGCCTGGTCTAATTTGATCAATTCATCCCGCTTCAGGCTCATTTCGGCAGACCACGCGGCAATAAGGCCTGTCGTATCGTTAAACGTCAGTTCAGTTTTCATATCGTACCTTTAGCCATCCAGTTCCGGCTGAGAGAAGAAGGGGGTACAGGCGGAGGTGGCGAGGTAGCCCGCCAGCTCATCGTTGAGCTTACAAAGGGATAATGAAAACCCGGTCATTTCCATTGCCGTGGCGTACTCCCCCTGATACGCGTGGAATACGGTGATGCCGCGTTCATCCAGCGTTTGCTTGACCCGGCGGAAAAGAATGTAAAGCTCATCCAGAGGCGTGCCACCCAGGCCATTAAGCAGAACGGCAGCGCGGTCACCGGGGTTAAAATTCAGTTCGTTAAGAAGCAGGGGCAGGATGCGGTCAATAATTTCGTCGGCGGTGCCGAGCGCGGCTGTTGAAATTCCGGGTTCGCCATGGATACCCATGCCAATTGCCATTTCATTCTCGGCCACCGAGAAAGCGGCGTGACCCACTTCAGGAATGATGCAGGGTGAGAGCCCAATGCCAATCGTTCTGGTGCAATCGCCGGCCTGTTTAGCCAGTCTGGCGACGTCATCGAGGGATAAACCGGCCGCGGCGGCGGCGCCGGCGATTTTATACATGAAAAAAATGCCGGCTACGCCGCGCCGGGTTGCCGCCCGCTCAGCCGGGGCCGAGCCGACGTCATCGGCCCCGCGTACGGATAGCGTTCTGATATCTTCCATCTCCGCCATCTCGCAGGCCATGTCGAAGTTGAGGATGTCTCCGCTGTAATTGCCATACAGGTAGAGTACGCCGGCCCCTTTATCCACCGCTTTTGTCACCTGTAAAATCCGATCGGCGGACGGCGATTGAAAAACATCGCCGACGGCGCAGCCATCGAGCAAATTATTCCCGACGTACCCGAGAAACAGCGGCAGATGACCCGAACCGCCGCCGGTGACAATGCCAACTTTCCCCGGGCGAGTCTCCTGGGCGGTCACCAGGCAGTGGCGATCGTTATCGGCATATTTAAGGTATCGGGGGTGCGCCGCGTAAATTCCCTCGAGCATTTCCGCCACATATTCACCAGGGTTATTAACGAACTTCTTCATTTGGTAAATCCTTACAGGGCTGATATTTAATTAATGGCTTGATACCCGCCGGATATCTGTTTTGATAATGAAATTGGTCCACCACGGCGTAAACTAAAATTTTACTAAAATTATTTTAAGAAAAAAGAATTGTGATTCTTGTCACATGTTTAAATGCACTAACAGGCTAGGGTTTATAAAATATAAGATCGTCAAATAAAGCTTGTAATACATAGGGTTGAATTCTCAATATGGTTAAAATTAAAGATATTGCTAAAAAGGCCAACGTTTCTTTGAGCGCGGTATCGATAGCGATTAACGGTAAAAAAGGATTGTCCGTAGAGACGCGGGAGAAAATCCTGAAAATTGCCCATGAATTAAATTATCAACAATCTTCGGCGCGAGAAATTCGCGGCGTATTGCGATTCCTGAAAATTGCTTTACACGGTGAAACGATCAACGAGGCGCATAACCTGTTTATCAGTGGATATATTGATGGGCTTATTGAACAGGCCGGAAAATACGGCTATGCGCTTGAGGTCGTGGGCTATGACAAAAAAAGCGTTGAAGAAATCGTCAGGTCGCAGAATAGCGGGGCCCTCGCCGATGGGCTGGTCATCCTTGGCACCGAGTTCGAGCAGGGGGACTTTACGCCCCTGCGCCGATTATCAGTTCCCTTTGTGATTATCGATAATGTGAATGATTTTTTACCCTTTGATTTTATTAACATGAATAATCGCGCGGCGATTTACAATATTCTTCACCATTTCAAACGTGCCGGAATAGAGGATATTGGGCTGGTATACAGCGATGCGCATACGCCTAATTTCAGACAGCGTGAGCAGGCATTTCATGAACTGGTACCGACGATCGGGCTGAGATCCGCAGAGAAGAATTTGGTTTGCGTCAGTCCGAACGCCCAATCGGCATATGAGGCCATGCTCAGCCATATCGGGGCGACAGAAAAAATTGCGCAAGGCTATTTTTGTATTAATGACATCGTCGCCTACGGCTGCATCAGAGCGCTACATGAACGTGGATTCCGCGTGCCCGACGATGTTTCGGTTATCGGCTTTGACGATCTGCCGGTCTCCGGCGTGATGGAACCCGCGCTGACCACCGTGAAGGTAGGTAATAAAAAGCTGGGCGCCGCCGCCGTTGATTTGCTGGTCAGTAAAATAGACGCGGGGCGGAATAACAATCATACCAGCGTGTTGCTCAGCGGAGAGCTGGTTAAAAGAAAAAGCGTGCGTCAACCTTGCGCAAAGCCATGATGGATTACGTTATTTAGCATCAACCATCACCTATTATTGAGGGTATTATGATCATATCAAGCTTAGATAATGTCAGCCATGATTCTACTGCATTAACGGAGATACTGAATCATCCCGAACTTGAACTATCGGCGCTGATAAATACGCCGCCCGGGAAATATGCTGTACCCGGGCAGGAGTGGTTCTATATCGTCAGCGAAGGCGAAACGAAGCCCGAGACCGGTCATCAACCCGAATTCCATAAACGCTATGGCGATATTCAGCTGGTGATCAGCGGCACGGAAAGAATTTATTTCAGAACGACGCCGCCGGATCTGGACGAGCACGGGATAGCACCTGCTGCAACCGATCTTTATTTTTTAGAGCACAGCAGCACGAATGGCTCAGTGGTGCTGAATAAGGGCGAATTTGTTGTTTTTTATCCCGGCGAAATCCATAAGCCCATGTGCCATGCCGCCGGTCGCGCCAGTAGCGTCAAAAAGCTGGTGGTGAAATTCCCTTATCCGCGGTAAGAGTGAACGCGGCGTGATTAACGCAAGGGTTGCCGATGACCGTTGCGTTAATCCTCAAGGCGAACGATAGCGCGGGCTATTGCTCTTGATAAACAGGGGGCTGCACTTCCCAGTACGGCGGGGTTCCGACTTTCTCAACCATAAAATCAATAAAGGTTCTGACCTTGTGCGGTAAAATTCGCTTTTGCGGATAGAGCATCCAGATGGCGGTTTCGCTGGGGAACATACTAAACTCCCAGTCCGGAAAGACCCGCTGGATATGGCCTTTTTCCTCCTCCTCACGGGATAACCAGTTGGGCAGAATCGCAATCCCGGCGTGGTTGCAGCAGGCGTAAAGCATCGCGGCGCTATCGCTGACGCTAAGCCGATAGTTAATCGGTATCCGCTGCCATTCATCTTCCGATCCGGCTCTGCGCGTATACCACCCGGCGCCGTGCAGGCGAGAAAACATCACAATATTCATCTCTTTCTGCCCGTCGCCGCCGGTGCCGGGAACGACCGGAGGGCAATTTTGCGCGATCCACCGCGGGCTGGCCCACGCGGCGCGCGTCTGAGAGGCCAGTTTGCGAGCGTGAATGGAGGAGTCCGGCAGCACCCCAATGCGAATACTCAAATCGATTCGCGCTTCAATCAGATCCTGTATCTCATCATTAAAACTGATATCCAGAGAGATGTTGGGGTGCAGGCGGAGAAACTCATCGACAAAAGGCATGACGTGTAGTCGACCAAAGGTACTGGGTACGCTGATGCGCAGCAGGCCGGAGGGGTGTTTATCCAGCGCGGAAGTTAAATGACGCGCTTCCTCCCATTGCAGGAGCAGCTGTCGGGCATGAGAGTAGAAAAAATCCCCGGTTTCCGTCAGCGTTAATCCGCGGGTGGAGCGGTTAAACAGCGTCACCTGTAAATACTCTTCCAGTTCAGAAATATGACGAGAGGCGGTTGATACTTCTATATTTAACGCTTTGGCTGCGGCGCTAAAACTTTTATGATCGGCGGCGCTGACAAAGGTCCTGATTGCGGATAAATGGTTCATCGAATTTTACGTCTCATTTATGATGAATGTCTTTTCAGCAACCCATTGGTGTAGCCACTTAGCAATAACGGTCCTGACTTTACAGCTTATCACTTTGCTTCCCCAGGTATTCCCTGCAATATTCATGGATACTGATGGTCGATGCATAAAAATGGCTTCCCCAACGGCAGGAAGCCGGATGATTAATGGCATGACGTTATTTTGCCGTGACGCGCCAGACGCTATTTCCGACATCATCGGCGATAATTAACGCCCCCTGATTATCCTGGGCAAGTCCTACCGGAGCGCCATACAGCTCTTTCTCATCCCGTGAGACAAAACCGCTGACCACGCTCTCCGGCTTACCGACCGGTTGGCCCGCTTTAAAGGCGACGAAGCTGACCTTATAGCCATTGAGCGGTGAGCGATCCCAGCTGCCGTGCTCGCTGATAAAGACCCCGCCGCGGTATTTTTGCGGCAGCATCTGCCCGGTATAAAACTGCATTCCCAGCGGCGCAACGTGGGAGCTCAGGGCGTAGTCCGGCTTGATGGCCCTGGCGACCTTGTCCGGGCGAGGCGGCTGGACGCGGCGATCGATGTGCTGGCCGAAATAGCTCCAGGGCCAGCCGTAAAAACCGCCGTCCTGAACGGAGGTCAGATAATCGGGAACCAGATCGGCACCTATCTCATCGCGTTCGTTGGCAATCGCCCACAGCCTCCCGCTCTGCGGCTCCCAGCCGAGGCCCGTCGGGTTCCTGATGCCGCTGGCAAAGATCCTGCTGGCTCCCGTGGCGGTATCGACCTCAAGGATGTTGGCGCGACGATACTCTACGTCCAGGCCGTTCTCGGTAATATTGCTGTTGGAGCCGACGCCGACGTACAGCTTCTTACCGTCGGGGCTCGCCAGCAGCGCTTTGGTCCAGTGGTGGTTGATGGTATTCGGCAGGTCGGCGAGTTCGGTTCCGGCATCGCTGATGTGCGTTTCGCCCTGCTGATAGGGATAACGCATGATGCTGTCGGTATTGGCTACGTACAGATTGTTGCCAATCAGCTGTACGCCGAACGGAGAGTGCAGATGTTCGAGGAAAACATGTTTCTCCCAGCCGCTGCCGCTTTTGCGTAGCAGGGTAATGCGGTTACCGCCTTTACCGCCTTTGCCGGACTGATTTTTTACTATCCCGGCAATCAGCTGTTTCGGCGTGGTCAGCGGCTCCTCGCCGGGGCTGTTGCTTTCAACCACCAGCACATCATCGTTGGGCAGGACGTAGACCATGCGCGGATGCAGGAAACCGTCAGCCATCTTCTCAATGCTCAGCCCCTCGGCAACGTCAGGCTGCGCGCCCGCTTTCCAGCCGACGCCGGACGGAACCTGCATCGGCGGCATCAGGTAATCCTGTGCTTTTGGCATCAGCGGATCCGGCCCGGTTTGTTGATCAGGGGACAGTTTCGCTTTTTCATCACATCCCGCAAGGACCAAAGTCAGCGTTAACATTACTGGTAGGGGCAGTAATATTCTATTCATGGCGATAACCTTTATTTTTTGTATGGCAGGAGGAGCTGATAATGTTGGCAAGCAGCACGCAGATAACGGTGAGGGTCGAATAGACCACATTTTGTGGCGCAATCGCGTAAGCATCGCGGCTGTGGACGAAACAATTCACAATGGCTGAAATAATGGCGATGACGTTCAGCCAGAAATCAATTTTTGCCGCCGGGAGTCGCGGGGAAGGGGCGACGAACCAGACCTGCGCGAGATTAATCAGCCGCGGAACGATGGCGAAAATCAACCCCAGGGCAATAAGCCAGCTGGCGCTTTTTCCCCACATGACGTTGGTGCTGTAGAGATAAATAATATCAAAGATCCATCCGGCAATAAAAAAGCCATACGGCACGGGGTTGAGAAGATTATAAATTATCGTCGCCAGCGTATTACGCCGGCCATAAGAGTTTTCACTCATATTATCAGTTCCTCGTCAGGGAGAATAAAGGCGTGCAGAGGTTTCTGCTGTCAATAACGTTATGAGAAGAGGCGCATGACAGCATGCTAAATAACCTGGCTAATGAGTCGGTATTAACATTATAAACGCGGAAATAATTATACATATTGTTAATAAGTTCGATATATCAATATGCGGAAATCTGTTTTGCAGAAATCACCATACCTGATGGTGTTATAGTTAGTTATGGTGATATTCAGCTAAATCGACTACGCGGAGCGCTCCGGGCAAAGCCAGGGGAAACTGCGTGGGATGTTAATCGTGATGTGGGAGAGTATGGAATGAATTTACCGGTTGTCGCCGTTCTTGGGCTGGGTGCGATGGGGCACGCTTTTGCCAGCAATCTGCTAAAAAATGGTTTCACCGTCCACGGCTGGAACCGTTCGCCAGAACGCGGGGACGATCTGCTGGCCGGCGGGCTCATCCGGCATGCGACGCCGCGGCAGGCGGTGGAATCTGCCGAGGTGATTCTGTCAGTCCTGACCGATGCGCAAGCCACCCTGCAGGTGATCCAGCAGATCGCCCCGGGGTGCCGGGAAGGGGTTGTTTTTTGCCAGATGGGGACCATTGGCGTTGAGGAGACCCGGGAAGCCATCGGCCTGCTGGAATCCCTGTCTCCTTCGTCAACCTATCTCGACGCCCCGGTTTCGGGGACCAAAAAACCGGCCGAGAATGCGCAAATTCTGGTACTCGCCAGCGGCGATCGTCAGCGAGGCGCGGCGGCCGAGCGCGTATTTGCCGCCATTGCGCGCCGCACGCAATGGTTTGGTGAGGCCGGCAGCAGTCAGAAAATGAAGCTCGTGCTGAACGCCTGGCTGATTACGATGATGGAAGGCGTGGCCGAGAGCGCATTGCTGGCGGCGAAATTAGGCTTTACCCCGGCAGAGTTCTGGCAAGCGCTGGATGGTGGCCCGTTGGCGGCACCCTATGTCAAAGGCAAGCTGGAGATGATTGCGGAAAACCGTTTCCCTGCGCAAATGCAGCTCGGCCACGCGCTAAAAGATGCCAATCTGGCGCTCGATGCGGCCGAAGACACGGAGCTGCCAATCCTGAGCAAAATCGCCGATTGCTGGGAAGAGGCGGCCGCAGATGGCTATGCCGGTCAGGATCTGGCGGCGGTTTATGCCTGGCTTGCGGGCCAGCCGGCAGACAAGCGCTGAGGGCCTACCTGAAACCCCGCCGCGCTCTTCGCCTGACCCAGAGACGCGGCGGTCCCCCGCGCGCAGCAGCTGCGCCAGCGTTTATACCGGCGGTCATGATGATGCGCGATGGCGCGGCGCTTATCGATGGCCCCGCGACGCCGCAGCGTACCCGCCTGTTTCGATAGCCATTTATGCTAACTGTCTGTAATGTAGTCAGTTTAAATTTCACCGCTAAAAAAGGAATAATAACGGATGTACGCTCGCGAGTATCGAAACGGGGGGCGTTGCAGGATGCTGTTTTCAGCGCTCGTTTGTGTGGCTCTCCTCTACGGCGCGAAAGGGTATGCTAAACCGGATATGGCGCCGCTGGGGCCGAATATCGCCGATCGCGGCTCTGCGTTTTACCATTTCAGGGTCGAAAATTTCGACTCGGCTGACGGAAAGAGACATTACCGGGTCTGGACCGGTATTCCGGATAAAAAAGCGCCGGCGTCGGGCTACCCCATCCTTTATATGCTGGATGGCAATGCGGTGATGGATCGTCTCTCGGAGCCGTTGCTTAAGCAGCTAGCGGAAAAATCCCCTCCCGTCATTGTCGCTGTGGGTTACCAGACCAATCTACCCTTCGATCTGAATGCCCGGGCCTATGATTATACGCCCGCGCTGGAAGTGAAGAACGGGGAGGCGGAGGGGAAGAGCGGGCGCTACCGGCGTAAAGGCGGCGGCAGCGAGGATTTTCGCCGGCTGCTGGAGATGCGTATCGCGCCGAATGCAGAACGGGGGATTAAAATCGATCCTGAACGGCGCGGTGTCTGGGGGCATTCTTACGGCGGCCTGTTCGTCCTGGATTCATGGCTGTCGTCCTCTTTCTTCCGTTCGTACTACAGCGCCAGCCCCTCTTTGGGAAGAGACAACTTCTCGTTATTGGCCCGGCTAACGGCGAGCGATAAAGCGCAATATTGTCATAATAGTTTGTTTTTCATGGAGGGATCCGCATCTCCGGGGAAAAATACGCAAACGCAACCTACTGATACGATGAGTAAAATCCACAACGGCGTGTCCGCCATGCGGCAAAGCGGGCTCGCGGTGGAATACTGGGATTATCCCGGGGTGACGCACGGACCGATGCTGAACGCCTCTTTTCGGAGCGCGTTATTGCACATGAGTACCGGAAGGACGCTCGGGATATCACAATGTGATAAGTCCGCCAGCCGCTGAAGGAGGGCTGTGGGCGGACAGCGCTGTCCACGGCCCCTATTTATCAGCTTATGATGCGCGGTCGGCTGTTATCAGAAAGACAGACCCTCACTGCGCCGGGCGTGGCGCACGGAGCTGCGGCTGGATGCGGGCATACCGCCAGCCAGAATCAGGGGATTCACCGCTCGACAGACATGAACTCTCACGCCGTAAATTGCTGCACGCGCGGCCTTTGCTTTAAAAACACTCAATGATAGTGGTGACAAACTCCTGCCACGTGCGGCATTCGCTGGCCTTTTTCAAATTTGGCGGCTCGAGGAGCAATACGATAAGGTTATCGAAAATATCGTAGAACAGAGCTCTTTCGGCCTGATTAATCGAAAATAGCAGCACCACGTTGACCATATTATTGCCCCACGGAAAGCTTTTTTCGCTAATCACGACGCAGAGCCCGGTTTTGTTCGCATTCATCTTCATTGAATGCGGAACGGCGATATTGCCAAAGGTGGTGGAGTAGTTGTGCTCCCGCTGGAAAACATCGTGCACGAAATCCGCATCCACGTAGCCGTGACGGTGCAGGGCGTCCGCCATAAACGGAATCGCCTCATTTTCATCCGCCAGCGGCGGATTATGGAAAAAGAGTTTTTTGTTGGAGATAAGCTGCAAATTTTCCAGCAGCCGGGCCCGTTTCTTCTTCTGCCGTACCCGCTCAACCTTATACTGCAGGGCCGAAATATCCCTGTCGGTCAGGAACGGATTAATATAGACCCATTCCATCAGGGTCTGCGGGATCCGCAGCGTGGAGATCAGAAAGTCAGGTGCCGGCAGGTTGGCAAACTCTTCATAGGAGGTCACGATCGCCCGAATAATAAGCTGCTGGCCGAACAGGCTGTCAATCTGCGATATCAGCTGATTGGTATGATTATGATAGTGCGGCACCAGCAGCACGCAGCTCACCTTATTTTGTCCGGCGATCTGATTGCCCAAAATGCTGCCAATATGCAGCGCAATATAGGCAATTTCATGCTCGTCCACGGTGAAGCCGGTGGCCTGGCGAATTTTTTCCGAAATCGCTACCGCGCAGTCAAAAATAAGCGGGCAGGATGTCCGAATCTGTTCAGTCAAGGGATTACGGGTCACGTGCCCATGCTGAAGCCGCACCAGCAAATTTTTAATATGGATGGTGAAACGCACCAGGAACTGCTCGCTGTCGCCATCAATAAAATCATAGCGCCGCATTTCTTTGCACAGTATCGCCACCAGCTCCATGCACTCTTTGCCGGCCAGCATCTCGATATTGCCGGCGTGGATTTCGTCCATGTCGATTCTGATAAGGCTGCTGAGCAGGACCACGGTGAGGGCTTCGGCCTCCTGTTCGCTATACATCACCTCGAAGTGCTGCTCAATTTGATTAATGACGTGACGCGCCAGCGTGGTTTCGCGCTCATCATATTTTCTTTCACCGGCAGCGGGCGAGGCGGCGGAACACGGATTAAAGGTGTGGTCGTTACGAATGCGGTCAATGCTGATAACGACATCCAGCACCAGGCTTAGCAACGCATATTCGTTGATGAAGTAGTGCCAGGATTTGCATGATTCGACCAGAATAGAGACCAGCAGGTCGATGTCGTAGCGGGGAAATATCCGTCCGATTTCCGTCAGGCTGAGGATATTCGCGCTAAACTCCGCGTACAGAATGCTGGAAAACATCCTTCGTTTGTCCTGCTCCAGCCCCTCAACCGCCAGGCAATCGTTGGTCACGGTGAGGTACAGATTAAAGTCCTTCAGTTTTTTTCTCACCAGCAGCAGATCTTTTTTGACGGTTTCATAGCTGACGCACAGCACATCGCTCAGACCGTACAGGTCGGGCAATTGCGCCGCCGGCTGGCGACTATTGAGGAGCTGGGTCAACAGATAGTTAATCCTCTCTTCCGGCGTTTGCGGCATTTTATGGGCATGGCTGGAGAGCACGCGCATGATGCGCTCCTTGTCCACCGCATAGCCGCGATGCGAGGACTGGATAAGCCCGGGCTCATTTGCATTTATCTCGGCGATGTAGTTCTTCACGCTGCGATCGCTGACGGCCATGTTCATAGCCAGCATCTGTGCGGTTTGCGCGTCAGCGCCGTCGAGAAACAGCCGCAGCAGTTTCAGATGCTTGTTTTGCATTTCCTCTCCTGTTTGTCTGACGCGTTTCAGCGCGGACCTGAGCCTGCCGATAGGGAGCCTTCCCGCCGCGGCGAGCGGTTCATCACCATGAGCCCGGCGATCGTCAGCAGCATGCCCAAACATGCCCACAGTCCCAGGGTTTCATGGAAAAATATCATTCCTGACAGCGTAGCCACGACCGGTTCTATCGAGGCCATCATCGCCGCCTTGCTCGCTTCCCCCTGGCCGATCGCCTGAGTATAAAGCAGATAGGGTAGCGCCGTGTTCAGTATGCCGATAACGGCGATCCAGGCTAGCGACTCGGGCGCCGCCTGCAGGATACCAAGCCCATGAGGGATATCGATCGCACACAGCGCCGCCGCGGCGCCGAAGATAAAACACCAGGCGGTTACCGTCAGCGGATTGCCGCGCCGCGCCTCTATCTTCGCCAGCACGGCGTAAAGCGCATACAGCAGCGCGGCGAGAAGATCAAAACCGATCCCGCGCGCGGAATAGTGCTGCGCCGCGGGGGAGATACCGGCCGCAAGGCAGATCCCGCCTAAGGTTAGCCCCAGCGCTACCGTTTTACGCGGCGTCAGCGGTTCATGAAATATCCGGACCGAAAGCAGCATGACGATGGCCGGCGACGTATAAACCAGCACCGCGGTCAGCGAGAGCGAAAGTTCCCGTACCGACAGCACGTAGCACAGCGAGTAGAAGAACAGGCAGCCTGCGCCCATCATCGCCAGCGAGGGAAGCTGGCGCAGATGGATACGCATTCCGCCGGGGCGGCGCAGCGCAATGAGGCTCACCGCCGCGGCGGCAACCGTCAGGCGCAGGGCGCCGATTTCGGCCGCCGTGAAGCCGCAGGCGCCAAGATGGCGCATGACCACGCCTGACGTACCCCAGCAAATGCCGGCGCCCAGCGCCAGCAATGCGGGTTTCTCTGATGCTATCAAAGCTCTTCACCGTGGCTGGCAATCGCCCGCTGATACCAGCTATAGCTTTTCTTCGGACTTCGCGCGGCGCTGCCCCGGCCGTAATCGTCTAAATCAACATAGATAAAGCCGTAGCGTTTGCTCATCTCCGAAGAGGAACAGCTGACGATATCAATAGGCCCCCAGGGGAAGTAGCCCATGACGTCAACGCCGTCGCGGACCGCTTCTTTCACCTGTGCCAGGTGAGTACTCATATAATCAATGCGATAGTCGTCATTAACCTCGCCATTCGCTTCTTTCTTGTCGAATGCGCCAATCCCGTTTTCGGCAATCATGATAGGAACCTGATAGCGATCCCAGTAGAGGTTGAGCTTGGTGCGCAGGCCGATGGGATCGATGCCCCATCCCCAGTCGCTGGCCTGAATATGGGGGTTAGGGTAGGACGTTTTATGCTTCAGCACGCTCTGCGCGTCGCTTATGCGGGTGTAGTAATAGGAGATGGCGAGAAAATCGGCGGTATTGCGTAAAGCCTCTTCGTCGCCGGGATAGAAATGCAGCTGAATATTATGCTCGGCAAAATAGCGGAACGCATATCCCGGATAGCGGCCGCGCAGCAGCACATCACCGTAAAAATACTCCATTTGATTGCGGCGTACGGTCGCCAGCACGTCCTCCGGCTTGCAGGTCGCGGGATAGCTAATACCGTCGGCAAACATCATGCCGATACGAAATTCCGGGTTGATACGGCGCGCAATCTCGGTGGCTTTCGCGCAGGCGACCATCTCGTTATGCACCCCCTGATATTTTGCTTCATCAAGATTGGCGACTTTGTCTTCCGCAATCCCGAGGTGGTTGAATGACTCATGAACGATCAGGTTGATCTGATTCACGATAATCCAGTACTTCACTTTGTGCTGATAGCGGGTAAAGACCGTCTCACAGTAGCGAACGAAGAAATCAACCAGCTCTCGTGAATACCAGCCGCTATAGGCGGTAGTCAGATGCAGCGGCATTTCATAGTGGGAGAGGGTAATCACCGGCTCCATGCCGTTGGCGATAATCTCATCGATCAGATTATCGTAAAACTGCAGTCCGGCCTCGTTTGCTTCCCGATCGTCGCCGTTAGGGTAGATTCTCGACCAGTTGATCGAGGTACGGAAAGCGTTCATGCCGGTGGCGGCTAGCAGCTGCAAATCTTCTTTATAGGTGTGGTAAAAATCGATGGCATTACGTTTCGGATAAACGCCCTGGTCGTCCGCCATCGCATTGCGGATATATTCGGTAGTGATCTCTTCGTTGTATTTTTTGTCGAGCGCGACGTCATTACGGAAAAGGTTAATATCCGCCACGCACCATCCTTTGCCATCCTCCTGCCAGGCTCCTTCACATTGATTAGCGGCGACCGCGCCGCCCCAGAGAAAGGTCTTGGGGAATCCATCAGGAACGCGTTTAGTAGTCAAAATAGGTCACTCCTTTTATTAAGCGGCCGGCCGGCCGCTATTCGGGAACAGGATATAAAGTATGGTTTCAGGATGCCGCAGCTTCCGATTCAACCTGCTGTTTTTCATACATTTTAAAGAAGGGATACCAGATCAGCGTACTGACGGTCGCCACAACGGCGAACAGCACCAGCCCGCTTAAATCTTGCGACACAATCCACGTCGAAATAGGGAACGGGCAGTACCACATATCAAATACGGCGGCCGGGATATTGACGGCGCCCATATCGAGAACGACATAGGTAATGAGCGGTAAAATAATGCCCTGCAGCCACAGCGGTACCATTAATATTGGGTTCCAGGCGACGGCGCCAAAAATAACCGGCTCATTAATATTAAAGATCCCCGGAACCAGCGATGCCGACCCCAGCGCTTTCAATCTTTTAGATTTCGATCTGACCAGCATAATGACCAGCGGTAGGGTTGCGCCAATCCCGCCGATCGCCACCCACCCGGAATAGAGCACTTCTGCCGTCACAATGTTTTTGGCTACCCCTCCGGCGGCCACCGCCGCCATATTGGCGGTAATACCGGCGAGGAAAATAGGTTTGGTGATTGGGAACAGCACCCAGCCGCTGATCCCCATCGAGTAGAGAAACACGCCTAAAAAGGTAATCAGTAAAAAACCGGGCAGCGTTTGTGCGAAGCTGGTGATCGGCATAAAAATATTAAGTAATATTTGATACAGATCCAGCTGTAGTACATATACCGCCAGCCAACCGGTCACCGTGACCACCAGGATTGGAATAATTGCATCAAACCATACCCGGACAAAATCTGGAATCGCGCTGTCTTCTTTAAAGAATGAATACCTGCCGGCAATTCCCATAATAAAGGCAACGTAGATCCCGGCAATAATAGACACAAACATCCCGCCGGCGCCAAAGTATTTAAACTGCAGGACTGAAACCTCCTGCAGTTTGACAATAATCATAAACAGGGCAACCCCGGACATACCGGCAATTAAGCGCATTTTATTGATTTTCTTTTTTTCCATATAGTTAAATGGAATCAAAAATGCAATAAATACGGAAATTAGCCCCATCGTATAGCTGGATATTGTCGAGAGGTTGGGGAACCAGGGCAGAAAATTTTTCAGAATCGATAAAACGGTTACCAGCGAGCCAACCAGGATCATCGGCAGCACCTGCATGATTGAGTCTTTAAGCGTTAAAACCCAGACATTGCGGTTGACCTTGTTCATTGGCGGCGCAAAATGCACCTCCATCCAGTCGATAAATTTTTGCATATCGGTTATGCCTCGCTTAACCTTTATTTAATTCGCTAAGAAGATGATCCAACGCCTTAGCGCCATCCAGCAGGGAGTAATATGACTTATCCATTAAGATGACTTTGATGTTCATCGTTGCCACTTTCTCTTCCAGCTCCGGAATTAAATATTTGAGGTGTGGCCCAACCATCAGGCAGTCGATTTCCTGTAAAAAGCTTTCAACTTCGGCTTCGCTACGGGCGACGACGCTGCAGTCGAGTCCGCGCTTTGCCGCTTCCTTGCGAATGTTTGCGGCCAGAAAACCGCTGGATGCTCCTGAGCCACAAATCAGCAATACGTTTAATTTTTTCATTTGCGTATAGACCTTTATATAAGTGTTGTGATGTAGGGTCATTTTATTATGCTCATCGTTATTGCCGGCATTCAAATATGCTATTTCACTGTTGAAGTGAAAATATTTACTTACGCCGCAAACGATAAAAATAAGTGACCGGCATCACGCTGAGTGAACGTTTTTATTTCAAAATAATTTGCTGGATCGCTTTTTTTAACGGCAAGAGTGCCGGCGGTGATACGGAAAGTTCAGCAACACCCAGACGAATAAAATATTCGCTCAGCGCTAAATCTGCTGCCAGTTCGCCGCAGACGCCCACCCATACGCCATGCTGATGCGCGTGGGCGCAGACCTGCTCAATCAGGCGTAATAGCGCCGGATGCGTCGGATCGCCGTAGGGGGCAAGGGCCTGGTTCTGGCGATCGACCGCGAGGGTGTACTGCGTTAAATCGTTGGTACCGATACTAAAGAAATCCACCTCAGGCGCTAACAGGTCGCCGGTCAGGGCGGCCGCGGGCGTTTCGATCATGATCCCCAGCTCAATATCCGCCCGGTAGGGGATACCCTCCGCATCCAGCTGCTGGCGACACTGCTGGTAGAGAGCTTTCAATGCCCGAACTTCCCAAAGCGACGCCACCATCGGGAACATAATGGCAATGCGTCCCCAGGCGCTGGCCCGTAAAATGGCGCGGAGCTGGGTTATCAGCAGTTCGGGTTGCGACAGGCACAGGCGAATTGCCCGACAGCCCAGCGCCGGATTGTCTTCCTTCGCCAGGCGCAGCGCTGCGGTCTGTTTATCCGCACCGAGATCCAGCGTACGAATAATCACCCGCTTGCCGTTCATGCCTTCGGCAACGTCGCGATAGGCGGCAAACTGCTCCTCCTCGCCGGGCAGATCCTCGCGCCCGAGGTAGAGAAATTCGCTACGAAACAGGCCGATGCCTTCTGCTCCGTTGTCCAGCGCCGCTGCCAGCTCCTGCGCCGAGCCGATATTTGCGTACAGCGCGATGCGGCGTCCGCAGCGCGTGATGGCCGGTTCGTCTTTGGCGGCGAGCAGCGTCTCGCGCCGTCGGGCCTGCTGTTCCAGCTCCTCCTTATAGCGTTGACGCGTTTCACCATCGGGCGTCAGGCAGATGCGGCCGCGATTGCCGTCAATAACCGCCTCCAGGCCGTCCCAC
>NZ_JAQGFU010000053.1:0-25495 GCF_030078455.1 Klebsiella sp. Ech2A
GGTCATCAGACCGGGGCCGCCCGCCGCGCGGCGTTTTTTCGTCCGGCGCTGGCTCATTTTAATTTGTAAAAACTGCGTGGCTTTGGTGGGAAAATCGCGCCGCCGCTGCACGCGCCGCAGATGCTTTAGCTGCAAACGCCGCTGGCGCAGCGGCAGGCTAACGGCGTTAGCCGCGGCCACCGCATCCTGAATCGCCAGATTGACGCCCACTCCGCCGATAGGCGACATGGCGTGCGCCGCGTCGCCGATGCACAGCACGCCCGGCTTCGCCCACTGCTCCAGCCTGTCGATGCGGATGCTCAGCAGCTTCACCTGCTGCCAGCCAGCAATCTCCTGAAAGCGATCGTCCTGAAACGGAGCCACCTCGGCCACCTGCAGCAGGAATTTCTCCAGCCCGCTCTCCTGGATCGTATCGAAGCTCCCCTTCTCGATCGCATAGCCGCACTGCCAGTAATCGCCGCGATCGATCATGATGAAGTTGCGCCTTGGTCCGGTATGGCCCATCGACCACTGCGGATCCCCCGACCGCTTCGTGAGCTTCATCCACAGCAGATCCCGCGGCGCGCCGAACGATCGGCTGCTGAGCCCCGCCTTTTCCCGCACCACGGAACCCCGCCCGTCGGCGCCGACAACCAGCTGACAGGAAACGTCGATCGGCCCTTCCGGGGTCTCCGCCAGCACGCCGCACGCCCGGCCCTGCTCATAGCGCAGCTCGGCCACCCGCGCCGACTTTATCAGGGTGAAATGGGGAAAAGCGGCGGCGCGTTCGGCGAGGAAAGTGAGGAATTCCCACTGCGGCATAAAGGCGATGAATTTGCAGCGCGTCGGCAGGCGGGAGAAGTCCGCCAGCATCACGTTGCGCCCGGCGATCTCCGCCCACAGGGTTTCCGCGCGCTGGTGCGGCAGCGCCAGGAGATCGTCAAGCAGACCGAGCTGGTGCATCAGCTCCAGCGTGGAAGGGTGAATGGTATCGCCGCGGAAATCACGCAGAAAATCATCGTGCTTCTCCAGTACCGTCACGCTGACGCCCGCCCGGGCTAACAGATAGCCGAGCATCAGCCCGGCAGGGCCGCCGCCTGCAATACAGCAGTCGGTGGCGTAGGACGCGATCGAGGGTGATGACATGTTCTTAACTCCCCCTGGAACGACCCGCCGCGGTGAGTCGACGCGTCGTGGAATAATTGATAATGATTATCAATATCAGATAAAGCTGTCAACCCGTTACGCCATGCGGATCGTCCTATGTTCAAGCGTCCGGCGGGCCGCCGTACGGGAAAATTGCCGGCGGATAGCGCCGGCCTCGCTGGTTTTGCCGCCAGATGAGAATTTTTTTCATTAAATCTCTGCCCGATTTTGTCCCCCGCGTGACCTCTCTACTGAGATTTCAGTTTCACACTTTCAGGGAACCAGTCGATGTCTATAAAAAACAAAAACGCCGCAAAGCATCTACCCGGCAGAAAGCGGGCCGCCGGCAGAGCGATCGGCCCCGCGTGCGGGCTGCTGGTCTTTGCCACCTGCGCGACCGCCGTCTTCTCCGCCCAGGCGCAGCCGCAGCCGACGCAGCAGGCCGATGTTCAGACTTTCGCCATTCCGGCGGGGGATCTGACCCCGGCATTACAAAGTCTTGCCAGCAGCGCCCGGGTCATTCTGACCTTTACGCCGGAGCAAACCCGGGGGAAAAGCACCGCCGGCCTGCAGGGGCGATACGGCCTCTCAGAAGCCTTTAGCCGCCTGCTGGCGGGAAGCGGTCTCAGCGCCCAGCCGACGGCAAACGGCTACCGCCTGGTGGCGGCGGAACCGCTTGAGGAGCTGGTGATCCCGGAGCTGTCGGTGGTCAGCGGCTTAAGCGATAGCGTCTCCGCCGGCCGTTCGACCCTGAATCAGGAAGATATCGCGCGCGTGCAGGCCGATAACGTCGCCAGCCTGCTCGATCGCCTGCCCGGCGTCTCGATGGCCGGCTCCCCTCGCCCCGGCGGACAGAGTCTGAACATCTGGGGGATGGGCGATATGGAAGATGTCAACGTGGTGCTGGACGGCGCGCCCAAAGGGTTCGAGAAATACCGCCAGGGCTCGGTGTTCATCGAGCCGGAGCTGCTCAAGCGCGTTGACGTCGATAAAGGCCCGCACAACCTGCTGAACGGCAACGGCGGGTTTGGCGGCACCATTACGATGGAGACCAAAGACGCCGGCGATATGCTGGAGCCCGGCGAGAATTTTGGCGGCCTGCTGAAATACAGCTATCACACCAACGACCGCCAGGGGATCTACAGCGGCGCGCTATATGGCCGCACCGAAGAGGGGTTTGCCGACGGGCTGGTCTATTTCAGCAAGCGCGACGGGGGCAACATCAAGCGGCCTGACGGCACGCGCTTTGCCTACTCCTCCAACGATCAGGCCTCGTGGCTGGTGAAGTCGAACCTCTATCTGACCGATGCGCAGACGTTAACCCTGTCGGCAATGCGCTCCGAATCCGACGGCTGGCAGCCTTTTGCCGCCAAGCGCGATGATATCAGCGCCCCCAGCCAGGCGGATATCGACCGCTACGGCCGGGATGAAGCGTGGCGGCGCATCCTGGTGTATCGCGATCAGGTGGACACCAACTATTCGGTAAAATGGAACCTGGCGCCGGAAGAGCAGCCGCTGCTGAATCTGACGGTATCTTACGCCCACTCGAAAACCGAACAGCATGATAAACGGCCGGATTACGCGTCACAGTACAGCTACCTGGGCTCGTTGGGGAACGAGAGCTGGGTGAGCTATGTCGATCAGCAGCTCGATATGAACAACGAGAGCCGCTTTAGCAGCGGCCCGCTCGATCATAAACTGCTGTTCGGCGTGCGCTGGCATAAGCATAAACGCGATACGCTGATGTACTACCCGGCGCAGAAAAATAGCGCCAGCTACAATTACGGCTATTTCCAGCCCTACTATATGCCGGCGGGCGAGCAGGAAACCCGCAGCGCCTATCTGCAGGACGCGGTCAGCTACGGCAGCCTGACCATCACCCCCGGCGTGCGCTTCGATCACGTCACCAATACGGGGCAGCCCAACCGCGCGCCGCGCTATAACGATAGCGATCCTGCCGCCGGGCATGATTACAGCAGCGTCACCTACACCGGCTGGTCTCCGCACCTGGGGGCTATCTGGAAAGCCACGCCCAACCTGTCGCTGTTTGCCGACGTCAGCCGCACCTGGCGCGCGCCGGTCATTGACGAGCAGTACGAAGTTCAGTCGGCCAGCTCCAACGTTCCCGGCACCAGCCGTAATCTGAAGGTGGAGCGTATTACCGGAATTCGGGTAGGCGCGGTGCTGGATTTCAACAACCTGGTGACGGCAGAAGACAGCCTGCAAATTCGTACGACCCTGTTCCGCAACCGCGGCAAGGATGAGATCTTCTATCGTCGCGGGGTGCTGTGCGACGCCGCCAGAAGCGGAAGGGAGTGCGGCCAGCCGCTGTCGAACTACCGTAACCTGCCGGGCTATACCATTGAAGGCGTGGAGATTGAATCCTTCTACGACAGCGATCGGGTGTTCGGCAGCTTTGCGTACTCCGCGATCCGCGGCAAGCGCGATGCTTCCCCGCGCGATCCCTGGGGCAACCAGACCTGGATCGCGGAAATTCCGCCGGTCACCGCCCACGCGGTGCTGGGGATAAAAGTGCCGCAGTGGGATGCGGCGTTTGGCTGGACCGGCGACTTCGTACGTAAACAGGACCGCTCCCCGGCAGACGGCGATCCGCTCGCTTCCGTGTGGGCGCTGCCGAAAACCGCCGGCTACTCCCTGCATGGCCTGTTCGCCTCCTGGCAGCCTACGTCACTGAAGGGGTTTGAGGCCCGGGTGGCGGTGGACAATCTGTTCAATCACGAATATTACCCCTACCTCGGCGAATCCGTGTCCGGCGTCGGGCGGAATATTAAATTCAGCGTCAGCCAGCGTTTCTGACGTTTTACCCACGAGGGAGCCGCCGGCTCCCCTGCTTCTCTCCGCCTGAATTCCCCGCCTAATGTAAATAATCAGCAATCTCTTGACACATAACTTACATTATCTTAATTAGTAATGATTCTTATTTTCATTTAAAGCTCTCACGTTTGGTATGCCGCATGGCCAGGAAAGATATTGCAATCGCTAACGGGTTTGCCCGGCAGCTCTACAGTGAACATCACGGCTGGCTGTGCCACTGGCTGCGGCAAAAGGTCGGCTGCGCATGGCATGCCGAAGATTTGGCGCAGGATACTTTTATCAGCATCCTGCTCAGCCCGCAGCTCACGACCATTCGCCATCCCCGCCCCTTCTTAGCGACGGTGGCGCGCCGGCTGGTAGCCAACTACTACCGGCGCAAGCATATTGAGGAGCGCTATTTACAGGCCCTGAGCGAGCTGCCGGAGGCCGAATCCCCGTCGGCGGAAATCCGCCTGCAGGCGATCGAGATGCTGGAAAAGCTCGACCAGGCGCTGGACGGCCTGCCCGCGCCGGTGCGCGAAGCCTTCCTGCTGGCCCACCTGCAGGGCATGCGCTACTGCGATATTGCCGAGCGGCTGCGGGTCTCCGCCAGCTCGGTCAAACAGTATTTGCAGCGCGCGAACCTGCAATGTTTCTTTGCCTTATCATCATGATAGCAGCATGAGTCCTTCATCCACCCTCAATGAACAAAGCGCCCGCGAAGCCGCCATCTGGCTGACGCAGCTGATGTCGGAAGAGGTCAGCCAGCAGGATCGGGAAAACTGGCAGCGCTGGTATCAGTCGCGGCCGGAAAATGCCCAGGCCTGGCAGCAGATCGGCGCCTTTTCCTCCGGCTTTTCCCTGCTTAACGGCATAGCCGCGCAGCAGAGCCTGTCCCGGCTGGACAACCCCCAGCGCCGCCGGCTGCTGAAGAGTATTGCCGTGGTCGGGCTGACCGGCGCGGTGGGGATCGGCGCCGGGAACAGCCTCTGGCGCCCCTGGCTGGCGGACTACCGCACGGCGATCGGCGAACAGAAAAATGTAACCCTGGCGGACGGCACGCAGCTGATGTTGAACACGCAAACGGCGGTCAACGTCACCTCCCACGACGACGGCCAGCGGGTGGCGCTGCTGAACGGGGAAATGATGGTGACGTCGCCGCAGAGCGCCGGATTACTGCGGCTGCAGCTGCCGCAGGGCGAGCTCGCCGCGCACAACGGCCGGTTCGCGGTCCGGCTGGGCGATACGCAAAGCGATATTGCGGTATACCGCGGCCGGCTGAGCGCCCGTCCGGCGGCAGGCAGCCAGAGCGTGACCGTCAATGCGGGCTACGGTCTGTGGCTCAATGAACGCGGGTACGGCGCGCTGCACCGGGTGCCGGCGGAACCGGCCTGGCTACAAGGGCTGATCGTCGCCGATGATATGCGGCTGGCAGATTTCCTCGACGAGCTGGGCCGCTATCGCCGGGGCTATATACGCTGCCGGCCGGAGGTCGCCAACCTGAGACTGTCGGGCGTTTTCCCGCTCAATAACACTGACCGCATTCTTGATTCACTGCCTGACAGCCTGCCGGTCCAGATAAACTATCTGTCAAAGTACTTTGTCAGCGTCTCCTGAAGCCATTTACTCTGATAATGATATTTTTATGGCGTTATATCCCGTTATTCCCGCCACAGATGCCCTTTCCGGTCGGGCAGCGTGTCCTGTCTATTATCCGACGCTGATTAACGTCGCGGCATTGCGCTCGCGACGACACGCTCTCCTGTACCGGTGGTAATTTTTCCATGTTAAATAAAAACGCACTCTCCGCTGCCCCGCTTTTCCCCCAGGGATGGGAGCGGGGCACGGGAAGACGGTGGACTTTCGCAGGTCTGCTGACGCTGTTCCTTCACGTGATGCTGCTGGGCTGGCTCTGCTATCAGTCCAGCCCGCCGCCGCCGCTACCGGCGGCCGAGCCGATGGTGGTGTTAATGCTGTCCAGCCAGACCCAGTCCGTCGCCAGCCCGGAGAAAATGCCGACCGGGGTACTCCAGACGCATTCTCTACCCAGCAGCCAGCCCGTGGCGCAGAAGGAGGAGGTGAAAGAGGAGACCCGGCCAGCGCTGACCCAGGCCCCGCAGGGCACGGAGCCGAAGACGCCCCCGGCGGTCAAAAAGAGCAAGCCCGCGAAGCGCAAAGCGCCGACGCCGCCTAAAACGGCGGATGAACGGGAGGTGACGCCGTCAAAAACGTCTGCCGCAGCGGATACCAGCGCGCCGCCCTCGATGAACGACAGGCAGGTTGCGGCGCCGCAGAACATGGCGGCGCCGCAGGCGAACCCGATGAGCTCGGACTGGAGCGGGAAGCTGCTGGCGCACCTGAGCCGCTTTAAGCGCTACCCCGCCGTGGCGCTCCGCCAGCAGCGACAGGGGGTGGTGTATATCAGCATCACCCTGGATCGCCAGGGCAATGTGCTGGCGGCGAAGTTACTCCGCTCAAGCGGGGTGGATTCGCTGGACCGGGAAGCGGAGCAGCTGGCGAAGCGGGCCGCCCCGCTGCCTCCCCCGCCGGATGATATCCGGGCGGGACAGCCGTCGTTCAGCGTGACGCTCCCGATCCGTTTCGATCTCAGAGAGATGCGTCGGTGAAGAACGTACCGACGCGCATACGGGAAGCAGCAGCGCCCGGATGAACCACTATGAACGCGGCATCCATACCCCCCGATTTCCCGCTGGCCTGCTGGCTGGCGGAAGTGATGGCAGTTTGGTATCAGCGCTGAGACGAGCTGGTTTATTCGTAAGTTGGCGCGGCGAGAATGACGTTTTTCCCGATAGTTGATAATAATATTTGGCGCTAAATCATTTCATTATTAATAAGAAAATAAATCCATTCATTTATTCTATTCATGCGCTATACACATAAAGATTAAATATCTTTCTCAGCTTCTTAAAATAAGCCATAAGGCGCCGATTAAGTTTTATTATCCGCTGGACTTTGTCTTTATTACTGGATAAGTTTACAGGTGTTATTTAACGCAATGCGGATGTGCGCCAACACACCCGCATCGCTCATCACAATCACTATTTATAGGGAATAGCAATTATGACTGAGACCGATTGTATTGCAGATTCATTCGATGCAGAAGCGCCGGTGAAAAATAAGCGCCAGCTTACCGTGAGCTATGCGAGCCGCTTTCCGGATTATACCCGTATTCCGGCTATCGTTATGAAGGGCCAGTGGCTGGAGGCGGCCGGGTTCGCGACGGGTGCGAAGGTAGAGGTTCGGGTCATGGCGGGCTGTATCGTGCTGACGGCGATTGAGCCGGAACCCGAGCTGGAAGAAGCGATGCGTCGGGTTGAGAAGCTGTCGGCGAGGAAGCAGAAGCAGGTCCGGGAGTTTATTGGGGTGATTGCGGGGAAAGCGAGGTTGAAGCCTCTCGCATAAGGTAAATATCAATGCTGCTGGTTGTAATGAGGGCTTAGGCTAAGCCCTCATTACAACCAGCAGCATTCTGCCATATGAGACAGAGGGTCTTGCCGTTGCTAAGCCATCAGCGCTTCTCAATGATGAAACCATCCCGCCGCAAAAAATCTATCACCTTTTCGATATTGCCAATTCCCCACTGATTAGATATCGCAATCAGTTCGCCGGATGGGAGTTCGATCAGCGCATCTTCGTGCATATGATACCTGTTTTGCCTGCCTTCCGGGATTTGTTCGGCCAGGACGATCGTTCTGTGTATCAGAATTTCGCTTAGCTTAGATTTCAGAGTATTAAGATCCTGGGGATTATGTTTACTAATCCAGTCAGTGAAAAGTGCCAGGGCCAGCTTACGTTTATTATAAATCACGCCATTATATTTATACTCGGAGTAATCTTTTTCTGATTTTTGGCTGCTGATTATTTGCTCTGTCCGCTTCTCCCGGAATCTCACCTGGTACTCTTCTAATTCCGGCACCGGAATGATCTGTTCGGCATTAATGAAAACCTCGCCCTTAAAGCTATACGGCGTGAGGCGAACGCAGCGAATATCGATACCCTTATCCCTTAACCATATTGCGGTAGTCGTCAGCTCTTTGCTAAAACCTGCAGAAGCAAGAATAATGCGAATATCCTTACCAAAATCAACGAGTTCACTCTCTTCAAGGTCAACAAATTCAAGTAAGCTATCTTTGGCATTTATCTCTTTATTGTGCTTCAGCAAATAGGATTGATAGCATTCACACGCTTTAGTAAAGCTCATTGTGGAAATCATTGCCGCATATCTTAGCGCCTGCAGCTCCATATGCGCACCGATCTCATCTCGCTTCAACTCGATGACCACAAGATTGGCCTGCTTATCAATGGCTAACAGATCGATTCTACGACGGCTATCTTCCCAGTCAGAAAACTCTTCCGCGATCACCATGCAATCTGGCGCGATAATATCGATATTTGTCTCGATCGCTGCTTGTAAATCATATCGTTCCTGGAGGCCTTCTGAAGTGAAAGACGTTTTTTCCAGGGCTGTGAGTTTTTTATCAAAAATATTATACAGTGCCACCTTTAAGTTCCTTGTAGGCAAAAAAATAATTATTCTACATCCATCAGGCTTTTTAATTCTTGCGGTGTAAACGGGGGATTTCGGCGATGCAACATAGCATGGCAATTAGGGCAAACCGGAATAAGATCGGTTTTAGGGTCCAGATGATAATCTTCTTTAATTGCCGACAGCGGAGTCAGATGGTGAACATGGATAAATCCTTTCGCTATGTTCCCGTACTTCTTTGACATATCAAGGGCACAAACCATGCATAAATAGCCATGATAGCGCAGCGCAGCCTCGCGGGCATGACGATCCCGTTCATAGCGATTTACCATCACCTGAACCGCCGCCCCTTCAACGAACTCGTCCTGCGACAGTAGCTCATCGGGGAACAGAGAATCATCTGCAGCAACGCCGCCTTTATGATCTTCAATAATGCGAACCCCCTGGTCCATCAGCAGCTTGACGCATTTTGATTTGATCCCACCGCTGAAATCCGCAGGCGTAAATTCATAGCCGGTAACCATTGAAGCGGCAATCCCCACGATAGCCTTTGAAGGGTAACGACGCCCCTCAAACTCGACTTCGTACAGCCGCGCTGCCTTGAACTGGTGAGCAACACCTGCGTCATAGGCGCGAATGGCTTCGATGATGCTTTCCCTTGATAACCGATCCGGTAACTTCTTCACCTGATAAACTCATGCCATGGGAGATAGCTCATTATACTCAAATCGATATGCATTTCTCGATCACATAGACCAGAGGAATGATTCTGTCGGACCGATGTTATTACTGATTTTTTGCTTTATTAGACTTGAATAGACGTGGACTGATACAACTCTCGCGGGCAACATTTATGCTGCGACAGACGCCGTACATTGACTTTTCACTCACTAAATAGTTTACTTTTTTTATTATAGTCACACCATGAGTGAATCTATGGCATCAAAAATAAACTGGCTGTTGCAAAATACCTCTCCAGGAAGCCTGGTTTTGCAATCCTGGCTAACCCGGAACAACATATCGCCTTCTCTGGCCTTTAAATACGCGCAAAATGGCTGGTTAATAAAACTGCGGGCTGGCGTTTATGCGCGCGCAGGACGAGAACCAGACTGGAGTGATGCGCTATGGTGTCTGCAAAACCAGCTTGAAGCGCCGGTGCATCTGGCCGGACTGAGCAGTCTCTCCTGGCAGGGCCGTTCCCATTACCTACAGCTTAAGCAGAGTCAATGCTGGCTTAGCGTTGAAAACAAAGCGATATTGCCCAAATGGTTTAAAGAATTTCCCGGCGTTGAGTGGCGGGTGGTATCGGCTCTGAAGCTCCCTGAATTGGATGAAAAATACCGAACTGAGCTTGAGGTTAAAGGAAAAAGAATAACCGCCAGTACGCCAGAACTGGCAGCCTACGAGCTATTAAGCGCAGTACCTCAGGAAATCTCATTTGAGCACGCTGCCGAGCTTTTTCAGGGACTAGTCAATCTCAACCCACGTAAAGTGGAGAAGCTGCTTACGCTCAGCCAGTCCGTACAAACCAAGCGCCTGTATCTGTTTTTCGCCAGTTTCTATGAACATGCATGGTTCAAACGGGTAGATACCAGCAAAATCGACCTGGGATCGGGCAACCGACAAATCGTTGTTAATGGCAAGTTGAACACGCAATACCAGATTACCGTGCCCGAAAATTTTACCAGGAAGGGAATAAACCATGGATAAAACCTCTCCCTACTACCGCCAGGTCGCCCTGCTGGTGCGAGCATTACCCTATGTCGCTAACGAGCCCTGTTTTGCGCTGAAAGGCGGAACGGCGATCAACTTATTCATCCGTGATTTTCCCCGCTTGTCCGTTGATATCGATCTGGCCTGGATCCCGCTGGAAAACAGAGAGGTCGCGTTGCCTAACGTGCGGGAGGCGCTCACCCGTATTGCCGCTGAACTGGAAGCGCAAGCCGGGATCCGTGCAGTGCTGCAAACTCATGATCCCGATGAGATGCGCATCATTGTCACCACTGGCGACGCACAAATTAAAATTGAAGTCTCGCCGGTTGCCCGGGGAACACTATATCCACCGCAAGAACGCGACGTCGTCGAAGCCGTGGAGGAAGAATTTGGTTTTGCCGCGATCCCGGTTGTCTCACTGCCCGATTTATACGGTGGCAAGCTATGTGCTGCGTTAGATCGCCAGCATCCCAGAGATTTCTACGACGTCAAAATGCTCCTTGATACACAAGGAATCGACCGCGCTATTTTTAATGGTTTTATCGCTTACTTGCTCAGCCATAATCGCCCATTGTCCGAAGTGCTTAACCCACGCTGGAAGGATATTACCGAACCCTTTCAAAATGAATTCAGCGGTATGACTTTTGAGGAGGTATCACTGGAAGAGTTAAGAGAGGTCCCGGAAAGAATGCTCAGCGCGTTGAAAGCACATTTCACTCAACAGGATTTCGACTTCCTGATGTCATTTAAACGCGGCGAGCCTGACTGGAATTTAGCGCCAGAGCCCCATATTCAGAATTTGCCAGCCGTTCAATGGAAGCTGCGCAATATTGGCCGGATGTCGGAGGAAAAGCGCGCGCAGTCCCTGGATACACTGGAAAAGGTCATGACAGAATGGCTAAACTAGTTTATTAAATTTAGTATAGTTACACCAATAATGAAACTATACCATCTTTTATAAACAAGCAAAGCCATCTCAGAATCCATTGTCTTCCAGCACTTAAAACCAGGATTGCTATTGACCTCGTAGGCGATCTGGTTTGTCAGGACCTGCGGCGCTTTGGCGCAGACTATAAGTCCGGGTTTGTTTATCATCATACCAAGCGCACGCTCAGCTCCAGCCTGGCGGCAACGGGATTGGTGTGGTTAGCGTTGCCATTTTCAGTATTTGTTGTTACCAGGAGCTGTTGGGATTGGGCTAGCAATGTCAATGGCAGTGGCAGTGGGGTCAGTCCAAGCTAGTAGTGAACTTCTGTACTCTCTCGGTGACTGCATTTTCAGACCTTTATGGGGATGCAAGTTATTATAGTCTTCCATCCATTCCGTCAGTTTTTCCATTACGGTCACCGCATCAGGCAGGTCATTTACATACAAGTAATCACGCCTGAACGTTTTCACGAACGATTCAGCCATCCCATTGCTCTCCGGACTGCGCACTGGCGTCGTACACACGATGAACCCGAGTGAGGCGGCGAACGTTCTTGTTGAGTCCGCTATGTAGCAACTGCCTTTATCCGGCTACGCTCTCGAGTATTATAATGAAGCCTCACTGTTTGGACTGACCCCACATCCGTAAAACCGTTCGAATCTCGGCCATGACAGGAAGCCAGCGACACCTGTTAATGATGTGGCTCAGGCTTTGAGGGGATTATACGAAGGGGCACAACGCCCCCGTTTTCATTATGCTGTTGGGCGCTCGTTCCAGGCATCAGTAAACTGAACGTTCCCATCGTGAATCTTCCAGGTAATCTTCTCGTACTGCAAGCTGACGCTTTCACCGTGGTTCATTTTGTCATTGGCTGCAAGTTTGCAGTTAGGTACACCACAGTTAACGCCTGTGATTTTCACGTTTTCCATCAGTACAGAGTAATAAGGCACTTCTTGCCCTGCGTCGTTGATGTGGTAGAAACGGATCTCCGCACTTTTCAGTGTCTGACCAGTTGCGGCGGCTTTATATAGATAAGGTGTAGAGCTATCAACTTCCTTTTCAATCATCATTGATGAATGCTGACGTGTACCAGTAATTTTACCGTTGGCATTATCTACAGGTAAGTTAATACCGTGGCTCAGTCCGATAATCTCAATAGAACCATCACGATCCTTAACGTCTACAGATCCTTTAATGTCTGCGCCGCCATCATCTTTTAACCACATGTATGGAGGGATTGGCATTTTATTTGCTCCTTATTTTTCTGATCAATTTCATCGTTATGAAATAAATAACAGTAGTGGTAATAACGACCGTTAGAACGTCAAGGTAAAAATAAGTGTCATACATGGTTTCTGAGTTAATATCGCCGTAAACAAGGTCACTTATCTTTGATGCAATTGCATGATTAATGTAAATCTCTGGATTGCCTAATATTCTCCCTATAGCCATACCGATCAGCAGAAATAGAGCCGTCTTTAGCAATCTTACGCCCCATCTACGGGCAAGTGTTGGTGTTACCATTAGCCACTACCTCAACCCAACCACGAGCTATAAGAGAGCGCATACACGGAACCTGAATAAGCGATGTGTTCATCAATGCATTGCGAATTTGCGCGAAGTCGGAGTTATGACCAATAGTTATGCAACCCTCGGATAATGTTCCAGGATGAAGCCGGAATAATCCACGGTGAACATCGTTAATCCAGGTTCCGTCATCAATGCCCCAATCATCTTTATACAGAGCAAACCATTCATCACGTCCAAACTCTGCGCCGTGCCTAACCTTGTTCCATGTATCCTGTCCTTTGGCTTTCAATCCTGAAAGAAACCCGCCAGCACCACGATCAACTATCCAATATTTTCCAGGAGGCAACGGCCCATCCCCTTTTACAGCTCCACACGCTCCTTTGTTTCGATAAACACCATTACCGGAAAAAGCCATGAACACGCCCACACCGTACAGGTTGAAAGGTGCATAGTCTGCCCCGTTCAAAATCAACTTTCCTTGCAGAGCCATAAACCACCCAATATCCTTTTATAACATGTGGATTAGGGTATAAGCTGTTTAGCCGACAGTCCATTTTAACTTTATGATTTTATTTTAAATAATCTTATTTTGTTGATAGTAAGCTTTTGGCGATAGGATAAGGGTTATGGCAAATAGTGAAATTTATCAGGATATACGTGTACTCTTCAGGAATCTGTCTGAGATGCAGGCAGAATTTAAGCCAAGCAGATACTCGCAAACTGTGAACAGCACCATTAACACTTACAGCAGCCTTTGTGCGAGAAAGAATGAGGTAAGATTGAGTATGCAAGAAAAGTAAAATATTTCACTGAGCTGATTTTTTAAAAAATGGGAAAGGTGCGAAAGCCGGACTCGCCTTTTCATTTAATTTATTGAAAATTAATGGGTTGTTAAGTTTTTCTTTGGGATTTGTCCCAAGAATGGGACATAAAATTGAACACTGCGTGTAAGATCACAAAGTTGCGTGATTATTTTCCAGTTCCGAAACGCATTCCAGCATAGGGCTTCTCCTGGCATTGCGCCAGTCGAGATACTAAATCTCCCACATGCAGCTCCAGCTTGTGTCCATCCGGGTCAAGAAACTAGAAAGATTGCCTTCACTTTTATTATCTTTCCAGACCGTCACCGCTTGTTTCAGCTTATATGAGAACGGCTCAAAATCCTCTGGCGCGATGCTGAATGCGTAGTGGGTATAGTCACTTTCCTGAGGGGCCACGCAGTTACGGGATATGTCATAAGTAAGACAGATCCAAAGGTCACCACAGGTAAGGTATGTGCCGGTATCCCACTCAGTATGCAGTTGCACACTCAGCAAATCACGCCAGAAGGTCAGGTTGCTTTGCAAATTACTGACGGCAAGCGTTAAGTGGTTCAAAGATTGAAGCATAAGGATATCTATAAATTATATCTAAAAAAATATATAACTACAATTTATTATTTTATTCCCATAGGAGATCTTGTTCAAAGTCATATATTTCAATTAACTCCCTCTGAACTCCAATTCTTTTATCAATCATAAAGTCTGCCAATTGTTCACCATCGATAAGCACAACTGGAATACATGATGGTTTAAATGATATTTCCATCGCCTCTTTTGTATAACTGCTAGTTGTGATGAATATACCTTGTTCAAATTCTCCAGTAATATCGCCACGAAATGCCGATATCATACTCCTTCCTATTTTGTTCTCTGCGGCGTATTTTTTACATTGCACTGCAACTCGCATGTTTGCCAAACCTACTCTCAATAGTCCAATGACATCGACACCACCATCACGCCCTCTTCTCGTTAATTTTATTTCTAGGAAACCATATTTTATTAAAAATATTCGACAAAAATCTTCAAATTGTTCCGCAGTTAAACCTCTTAAATATTCAATAATTTCTTTTTTTACCCTATCTCTCTGTAAAGATGCTAAAGAATAAATTTCCAGTACTGAACGCTCAGCATCTTCTGTATTAACTTTATCTTCATTCAATACGCATTTGCTTTCACTCTTTATATTGGATGTTAATGCATATCGACCATCACTTAGTTTCCTAAAAAAACGTTTTTGATGCAAAGTACCAATAGATTTATTTATACAATGTCGATCCAAAGTTATTCTTACGACAGACTTTGGATCTCTGGCGCCAAACTCATATAGCTTATACTCAATAATGGCGTTATATATATCAGAAATAGATGATGCCCGATTGAGTATATTTAATGCCTCAATGGCTGCTTTTGCTATACTTTTCGATATCACAGCAATCCCTGAATTTTCTCAAAAATGATATCTAGAGGAAGCGATTCTGTCATATAACACCATGAAATGCGGATTGCCCCATAAATACGTTCTTCATCACAGCCCATCGCCTCAAGAACATGGCTTGCAGTATAATTTTGGGAAGTACAGGCTGAACCATTCGATACTGCTACTACCCCTTTTAAAGCGACCATTGCGGCTTCAGAATTCACATGTGGTATAGAAATATTTAAAACATGACTAGCAGTATTTTCTCCATTCACTTTAGCGCCCAGTGGCAAAAGAGTATCGAGTAGTGAAGATTTAATTTTTTGGCATTTATTACGCCACTCCAAATATTTCTCCTGGGCTTCAAAACAGGCTAAGCCCAGACCTACAATCAATGCAACCGGAAGTGTTCCCGGTCGTAACCCCTTCTCCTGCCCACCACCAAACATTAATGGTTCCAAAGGAATTTTTACAAAACCTCGTTTTCTGACAATGAGTGCACCAATACCTTTAGGGGCATATAATTTATGCCCACTAACACTCAACATATCAATTCTTTTGTTTATTAGCTCTTCGGGATACTTGCCATAACCTTGCGCTGCATCAATATGAAAATAAGCACTATGGTCTGCGAGTACTTTACAAACCTCCCTAATAGGCTGAATTGAACCTGTTTCATTATTTATATGCATAATAGATACTAAAAGAGTATCTTCACGTAATGCCTTTCGAAGATCTGTAGGATCTACAATACCACTTTTGTTGACCTTTAAATATGTTACATCAAACCCATTTTTGGCAAGGTAATCAATAGGCTCGAGAACAGCTTTATGTTCAATGGAGGTTGTAATTATATGTTTTTTCCCACTCTTAGCTGCTTCTGCTCTCAATCCTAAAATGGCAATATTATTGCTTTCTGTCGCTCCACTGGTAAAAAATACTTCGCTTCTATCAGCGCCGGCCAAAGATGCTACTTGTCCTCGAGCCTTCTCCACAGCCTGCTTAGCCTTCAAACCAAACTCATGTGTACGACTGCCTGCGTTCCCAAATTCCTCACACAAGTAATGTGTAACCAGAGCCGAAACCGAGGGAGAAATAGGGGCTGTTGCATTGCAATCAAGGTAGATAGTCATCAAGGTTCCACTCACATAAGATTACAGGTTTTTGGACACTATATGCTGACATACCGACCTTGGTACATCAAGAAGTGTAAGCTCACTATCAAAATCAATTAGCTGTATAGACATATAGTGCTTTTAATGGGTTAACTATTGACGTCATCCGCCAACACCTTAAGATAGCCATCATGAAAAGGGGCTAGATAACCAAATTGTCCATATAGAATGTATTGGTAAATAGATAGATTTGTCTGCAAGTTAACGTTTCTCCGCCAAAAATAGTACGATTCCTCCAGATATCGCATTTAAGAGACAAAATCCATCATAGGTTGTAAAGTTAGAGGTTGCTCTCGTGGTTTACATAGTGGTACGCCAATTGTGGATGTTGTAGTTGTTGCTCAAGTAGCGCTTCAAGCTCTCAGACTAACCAAAGGTAGAAAATGACAGTACAGAATCATCAATCAACCCGCTCAGCCTTTGACGATCTTGGATTCAGAGAGACTGTTGTCAGGCTAGTACAGCAAACAAAGGACCTCTACTTGAGTGATAACATCCCTTGGGTTATCGGCTATAGCGGGGGCAAAGACTCAACAGCAATTCTTCAGCTAGTCTGGCAGGCGCTTTCAGAGCTTGCCCTTGATAACAAGGCTCACAAGCAGGTGCATGTCATCAGCACAGATACGTTAGTCGAAAATCCTATTGTTGCTTTGTGGGTAACCCGTTCTCTCAAACAGATGGAAAGAGCTGTTGAGGAGCAAAAAATTCCATTGATACCTCACCGTTTGACACCTACAGTAAACGATCGATTTTGGGTGAATTTAATCGGTAGAGGTTACCCTGCCCCACGTTATAAATTCAGATGGTGTACAGATCGCTTAAAAATTAGTCCATCAAACAACTTCATTAAAAGTGTTGTCCAGAATAATGGCGAAGCAATTTTGGTTCTGGGGACTCGGAAAGCAGAGAGTACAGCTCGTGCAACAACAATGGAAATCTACGAAAATCGTGCAGATAATACCCGACGTGCTGCTGGTTTGTCTGTTAATAAAGAACTAGACAGAGTTTGGGTATATACCCCAATTGCTGACTGGAGCAACGACGATGTGTGGCAATTTTTGATGCAAGTAAAAAACCCTTGGGGTTTTAGAAACCAAGAACTGCTAACTATGTATCAAGGTGCAACAGAAGACGGAGAATGCCCCTTAGTCGTCGACAAATCAACTCCAAGCTGCGGTGATAGTCGTTTTGGATGTTATGTCTGCACGATGGTAGGAGAAGATAAGTCAATGTCGGCAATGATTCAGAACGATAGTGAAAAAGAGTGGATGTATCCACTTCTTGCACTACGTAACGAGATCGACATAAATGATTCAAACAAAGACAAAAAAGCTAAAAAAATACAGGAAGATAAAGACCGTCGTGATTTTAGGCGAATGAATGGAAGCTTAACAGTTCATATTAATGAATATGGCGCAGACTTGGTTCGGGGACCTTATCGACAGGCTTTCCGTGAACATATGTTACGTAAAGTACTGGAAGCTCAACTTCAAGTTCAAGCTCTCGGCCCTGAAGAAGTGAAAGAATTGGAGCTTCTTACTATTGATGATCTGGAAGCTATCAGAGAATTGTGGGTAGAAAGCAAAAATGAAGTTGAGGATAGCGTACCTACAATTTACCAGTCAGTGATGAATAAACCTTATCCAGGTAGCAAAGGTAAAAATCATCCATTGCTGAACCGTAACATTATGCAAAAATTAAAAGAAAAATGTGCGGAATTTGATGATACTGATGGTTTGAAATATGAGCAGGTCCGTGAGTTACTTACGATTGCAGACAAGCACAAACATCTTCTACGGCGTTCTACACTTTATAAAGAGCTAGAATCAGCTCTAGACAAAACTGCCTTTAATGATATTTCCGACGCTCGGAAATTCGCACTTGAAAAACGATTAAATGAGAACACCTATAAGATTGAAGATAAAAACATAAATGACGATGAGAAAAACAAACTACAATGGGAAATAGAAAAAATAGAGAAATCCCTCATTAACTATGATTATTTGAAATTAGAGCAAATTGATGTTCAAGAGATACAATTATGATTTTTGAAGAAATAAAACTTTATAACTTTGGAATATATCAAGGACATCATACTATCTCCCTTGATAGCCCTGACCATAAAAAACCAATTATATTAATAGGTGCTCTTAATGGTGCAGGGAAAACTACTTTCCTTGATGCTCTCCAGTTGGCGCTATATGGAAAATTTGCGAAATGTTCCAACAGAGGACGGTTAGGATACCTAACCTATCTTGAAAAAAACATTAATTCATTTTCTACAGACAGATCTGCAAGCATCACTTTACGGTTTCGTCATGGAGATAACAAAAAAAAACCTCAAATATATGAAATTAAGAGATCTTGGGTAAAAAATGGGAACAAAGAATGTAAAGAGAATATCTCTGTTCATTTTAATGGCAAGTATGATCAATTGATCAGTGAACATTGGGAGGAATTTGTCAACGAATTTATTCCTCAGTCAATATCTGAGTTATTTTTCTTTGATGGTGAAAAAATAGAAAACTTAGCAGATCCTAAACGTTCTGCCGAATTACTTAAAACTGGAATAGAAGCTTTACTAGGGCTAGAACTGCTTTCAACTCTATCGAGTGATTTAAACGAATTACAAAAGAAAAAACAAGAAAAACTACTTAAAAAAGAAGATGCTGTCAGCGTCGATGAAATAAAAACAAAAATAGCGTCCTTAGACGAACATAAAAAGCAGTTAACTTCTCAGATAGACATTCTAGAGGAGAAAGAGAAAGATGAAAATGAAAACTTGTCGTTTCTCCAAGAAAAACTAAAATCTAACGGTGCTGACAAGTTAGAATTAAAAACATGTTTTGAAAAAGAAAAAGCAGAATTAGAACAAAAATTTTTCGTGGTTAAACATGAATTATTAAAATTAGCCTCTGGAGCAATGCCTTTAGGACTAATACAGCATTTAGCTATTAAAGCAGAAAAACAGGCTTTGCTTGAAAAAAATTATAGAATATTTAATGATGCTGAATCACTTCTACAGAAACAGAAAGAACAGCTCTTAAATATGCTTTCTGATAAAGTAGATAGCATCGAACTATCTGATCTAAAAATGAAATTTGATGAAGCACAAATCATCGAAAAGGAAAAGAATACGGTAGACTGTTATATAAATACCGATCCCGTGTATTTTTTTGATTTAAACAACCGAATTCATCAAGACAAAAACTCAGCAGTCAACCTACTTTTAGTAAAGAAAAAGATAGAAGAAGAAATTATTTTAATAGACCGAAAAATAAATACAATTCCAACCTTTGAATCAGTAAAAGGCTTATTTTCAGAACATGCAAAACAAGAAGAAAAGTTACGTTCAGTCAGAAAAGAAAAAGAAATGTTATTGGTTTCATTAGAAAATATCGATAACGAGATAAAAAGCAATGAAACTGAGTATAATACTCTTTTAATTAGTAACAACTCGGCCCATTTCGAGCAGAAAAGACAGAGTCAAATTATCAATCATATTGATACATTAAGAGAAATAATTATATCCTTTAATAAACAACTTGTAAGTGAAAATATTAGCAAGCTTGAGAAAAAAATAAAATCAAAGTTTGATCAATTGAAAAGAAAAGAAAGTTTAGTAAATAGAATAGAAATTAGTCCGACTGATTATTCTATGACTTTGTATACCTCGAGTAGACTAGAAATCCCAGCAAATCGCCTTTCTGCAGGAGAGAGACAATTACTCGCCATAGCTATTCTCTGGGGATTAGCCGATAGTTCTGGGAAAGAATTGCCAACAATAATTGATACTCCTATGGGAAGATTAGATGGAGAACACAGAATTCGCTTAATAGAGCAATATTTTCCAAATGCTGCCTCACAAGTTATTCTGTTATCTACGGATGAAGAGATTTATGGTCAATATTATTCCAAATTGAAGCCATTCATAGCTCAAGAATACAATATTGTCTATAATGAAAAAGATAGGTCTTCATATTTTTCAAATGGATATCTGGAGAGTGCATTATGAGCATCGAGCATGTAAGACTTTCCGAAAAAGCGAAACAGCAGCTGATCACTCTAAAGCGACGAACTGGCATCGAGAATTGGAATGTACTGTGTCGTTGGGCATTTTGCCTATCTCTTGCTGAGAAAGCCGTTCCTCCGCATGAGGATATTATCACCGATAGCTCAATTGAAATGACATGGAAAACGTTCTCTGGTGAGCAATCAGAAATCTATTTAGCGATCTTAAAACAACGAATTCATGATGATTATAATGAAAGTCATGAAAATATAGATATAAATTATCTATTCAAAATTCACTTGCACCGCGGCATTTCATATATGATAAATAAAGTCAATAGCATTGATGACATAATAGAAATGTAATTATATACCAACAAAAGGCACATATATAATATGTGCCTTTTGAGTTGTATTATAACATATACTAATCATTAAAACTCAAAATCCGTGCGCAAAACAAAACGGTCATTCTCATAAGCATGTTCATAGCACATAATTTTCATACTTATAGGATTTATTATTTTTCCAGCACCATGAAATGACGATATTGTTAATTGTGAATTTTCCAAATTATTTTTACACCCATCACATTCACATTTTCTCTTCAAGCCTAATGTCCTGATCGCCCAATAATAATTATCAATACTTTGATAAGGTCGTATAGCTTTAGTATATTTCGTTCCTCTTCCATACATTGATACCTGCGAACTTTTCACCATATTGGCCCACCCACAAATTAATCTAAAGTTTTCGATAGAATCATCTCCTCCTAATGCAAAAGGATAGAGATGATCTACTTCTATTTTTAGATCTCGTTCAACCAAACCAATTGGCATATATTTATCTACATAATCAGGCAATTTTATTTTGACATCGCGCTCACCTAAAAAAATAGCAACAGCCTCAGGCGAAAAAGGCATACCAGTCAACCAGCAACGAGGTTTTTCACCAAGAAGATCCAATAATTCACGTCGTTCTGATAAAGAAATTTTTCTTCGCTTATTACTCTCGGTGATGATTTTTACCCTTTGCAGAACATATCTTGATATTATGCCCGATACTTCCATCTTATCAGTTCGGTCATAAGTCCATCCGCATATTGTATCGATAATGCGAAAGACATCATAATATATTTCAGGATAAGTCACATTACTCGACAGATATTTTACATCAACAAATTGCTCAATAAACCAACGCCCCCATTCTCGATACATATCGCCTTTTAAAAGATCTCTTCTGAATCCAAGCATTGGATCCGGAAAAGACATATGAGACAACTCATTTTGCGTATCATTACACCATGCTTTTTGTATATTTAATATACTATTGATGACAAAATTGAAGTCTCTTTCCATAAGTCAGTCAGTCTTTTTAGGGTTACGATACATTCTGATTTGAGGCATAGCTGATGAGTTTTTTCTATAATCAGACCATAACTGAGCCCACCGGTCTCTGATTCCTTTTGAATCTTTTTTGACACCAGATAATTCCCAATCACGATCAAAATATGCTGGTTTAACATCCTGTAACCATTCATCCACTAAAGACTCTAGATGCTCTTTAGAATCAATACCAGTACGTGTTTCAACAAGATATTGGAAAAAATCTGAAGATAGGATCATTAAAGATATTTTGTTAAAGATATTAGATTCTCGAGGTGCTCCCCAAAAATTTTTCCTATCTTTATTTTCACGTTGAGCGAGTTTATTGCTAACTTTGATCCAAAAACAAACAAATAATTCTCTCCAAGGCCCTTCGAGAGAACGCCAATAATCATATGCTGATGAAAATACATTATCATCAAACTCAGAAACAACCCCAGATGTGGAAAGGTATTTTTCTTGCCAAATTTTGGCGTAGTCGTTCCTTTCACCAAATAAAACGCCTCCTCTCAACTCTTTAAAAATATTTATAATTTTCCCCATAACGGACCACTGCAACATATCTTTAGAATCGCTGTTTACACCACGCTCTACAAGGTTTGAAAATGGGCTGACTGGGTTTTTAGCTATCCATGTTATAGCACGAGCTTCTTCGAGCTTGATACCAGAATCCATTAAGCGCTGAGATACAACTTCCATTTCATCATTAGTTAATGTTGTTGATACTATAGTCCCTAGCAATGAGCGTTCAATTGGTGTAGCTTTCTGGTTAATAACAACAAACTGAAATACTTGCTCAGATGGACTATCTGACATTAATAAAGAAACCGGCAAAACTCGTGTATGTTTTTTCAAAATTTCAGTATTAGCCATTGTAGCATCGGTACCATCATTCAAATATGATGATAACTCATCATCGAATTCACCAGTTTCCAATCTGGAAGTTATTTCACCAATAGCACCTAACAGTCTATGTTGCCCATCAACCAATGAAACAGGAAGGATGAAAGAAATAAGGGAATCTTTTTTAAATCCTAAAAACTCATCCCGCTCTATATATAACTCAGGATTTTCTTTCAGAATTTCGTGACGTAAAGCTATTTCTCTAATAAAATCTGCTATATGTGATTCATCAAAAATAAAAGAATCCTGTTCGGACTCTTTTATTTCTTCAACACTCTCACTTTCTAAATCATCTAGCGGATGTTCATCTTCTTGGTCATCTATTTTCGCTTCATTCAGAATTGATAGTTGTTTCTTAAGTTCCTGCTTATCTTCTTCCGAAATTGAAATTTTCACTTTACCATTTAACCGACTTTCAAGAGACTGTCTTAAGATGCCAAACAAATCAATTATCGGCATATCATAAAAACTAGGGAATTCAATTTTTAAAGTACCGGCACAATCATTACTATCTTTACTTTTGAAGCTAATTTTACATCCAGTTATATCTCTCATTGCACAAATAAGTGTATTTTGGACTACATTTTTCTGATTCAGATAAAACTTTTTCAGCTCGCTTAACCTTGCTCTATTGTCAACACGTTGAAAACCAACTGTTTCTATATCTTCAAATGACTTTTTTTGAGGGACTCCTGCCCATTGATGAATCTCATAAGCAGAAGCCCCAAACAACACAACATCGCTACACATTCCATTCTGCTTAATTTTTATTGCGGGATATTCAAATGTAAGTTTTTGCATTCTTTTTTCCTTTTAGATTTAATGTGTTGCGATGTATACACCCCATTATCTTTCTATGGCATTCATTATTCTTGTATCTTTCTCATTGTCAAGCTACCTGACACTTCTAACCAATAACAAATAATACATAACAAATTGTTTTATAAGGATAAAAACAAAAAACTATAATTTATAACTATCTACAAGTACTTTCGTACATACCCTACAACACAAAAAGTGGACTGACGCCGCCGAGATGACTGTGGCGGCGGGACCGGTTATAGAAGACTTCAATGTAATCGAAGATATCGGCCCGGCCCAGCTCCCGGGTTTTATAGATGTGTTTTCTGATCCTTTCTTTTTTCAGCGAACTGAAGAACGATTCGGCCACCGCGTTATCCCAGCCGCTGCCACGCCGGCTCATACTGGGTGTCAGGTTATTGGCCCGACAGAAGCGCTGCCAGTCGTCGCTGCCGTACTGGCTGCCCTGGTCTGAGTGCACGACAACCTCGCCGTCAGGTTTACGACGCCAGACCGCCATCATCAGCGCATCCAGTGCCAGTTCGCGTGAGAGGGTCGGCTTCATCGACCAGCCCACCACGTTACGGGCAAAAAGAGGTCGATAACCACCGCCAGATACAACCATCCCTGCCAGGTCCGGATATAAGTAATGTCGGTGACCCAGACCTGATTGGCCCGGACAACGGTAAACTGCCGCTGCACGCGATTAGGGGCAACCACTGAAGGTCGGCCGGCGATACGCCGTGGCGCTTTATAGCCACGCACGGCTTTAATCCGGTTCAGTTGCATAATACGGCCCACCCGGTTTTTGCCGCAGGTTTCCCCGATTTCGTTCAGATCGCCATGAACCCGCCGGTAACCGTATACGCCTTCGCTCAGTGAATAGGAGTCGCGGATAAGCATCAGCAGACGCTGGTTATCTTTATCACGCGCCGAGACCGGGTTGTGCAGCCACGCATAGAACCCGGCCCGGGCGACATTCAGTACCCGACACATCGTCATCACACCCCACACAGTGCGGTGTTCATTGATAAAGCGGTACTTCAGTCGGGCTCCCTTGCAAAGTACCGCGCGGCCTTTTTCAGGATATCCCGTTCTTCTTCGGTACGTTTTAGCTGCGCCCGTAGTTTCAGGATCTCGCTTTTGGCTTCCAGTAAATCCCGGGCATGCTGCTCGCTGTTATCAGGCTTGATAGCCCGTAGCCACTTGTAGAGACTGTGCGCAGAAACGCCCAGACGGTCGGATACTTCGGCAACGGAATAACCGCGTTCCGTTATCTGACGGACGGCTTCTTCCTTAAATTCAGGTGTAAATCGTGGTGTGCCCATATGCTCCCCCTATGCTCAAACTATAGGGCAGGATCGTCTACCGGGGTGGGGTCAGTCCAAACTATAGGGCAGGATCGTCTACCGGGGTGGGGTCAGTCCACTATGCGACGAAGTAATTCAGGTATGCGGTTCATTTCAAGAGCTGCACGGTGCTGTCTTTTCGCCGTAGCAACCGCACCGGCAATCTCTTGCGCGGGGTTGTAATCGATTAAGCCGCTTTGAACGGCAAAGCGCATAATCACGGTAGTACGCTGCTGTAAACGAGCGGCGACTTCAAGACGCCTGGATGACTCGACTGCTTTGATGGGTACAGTTAGGGAACCATACCGTCGCCGTCAGTAAGTTTATAGGCTTTTGCTTCAGGCTTAGCCGAACGAACCTTCACATCACTCAGAGCCATGATGAATATCCTTTCAAGGGTTCTGTGTGGGTACAAACATTATCGAACCGCGATATACCCGCAGTTGTACCCGCATCAGTAAGTTGATGTAGATTGAATCAGGTTGACTTAGGTTGAGGGAAAAATCGCGGAAAGCCTTGTGTGGCGCGGATTTCAGGCACAAAAAAAGACGTCCGTTGACGTCTATTGATGTTCCGATGGTGCCGAAGGCCGGACTCGAACCGGCACGTATTTCTACGGTTGATTTTGAATCAACTGCGTCTACCGATTTCGCCACTCCGGCACAGAAGGGATACGGAAACGTTGTGGATTATACCTGTCGTTGGCTGCCATGCAAGCAACAGCGTATGCCGGCTACGCTAAGTGTCGAAAAAAACAGCGTAACCCGCCTTTTGCCGCGCTAACCCGCGAACTCCCCTACTCTCTCAGGCTCTTATCTCCGAACCGGCTAGCAAAAACCAGCAAATGCTTCAGGGCGGTTTACATTTTCAACCACCGGTTATCAGACCCCGCTATTGGTTCGCGTAATAACGCAGAGACTTTCCCAATATCAGGGTTCGCTATGCGTTTCTATCCGCTCAAACCCGCGTAGGAGAACTGCTGGTGCAGCCTTATTCCTGTCCCTTATACACATTTC
>NZ_JAQGFU010000054.1:0-25352 GCF_030078455.1 Klebsiella sp. Ech2A
AGCCTCCTACGTCACCGGCAGCTTCCTTGAGCTGGCCGGAGGAAAATAGCCTCCGGCCGGTGCGAAACCCCGGGCGGCGTCCTGCCCGGGTTCACGGAGCTATGACGCCAGCCACAGCCGCAGGCGCATCCCCCAGACGCTGGTCCAGCCGGTGGTCACGGATTTCACCTCGCCGCGGGAAATCACTACCAGGGTGGGCGTCACCTGCATGTCCCACTGAGCTGAAAGCCGCCCGTCGGGATCGTTAACCGTCGGCAGAGCTATTTTTTTGCGCGCCAGCCACTTCTCCAGCGCCGGGTCATCGCCGGAGCGCAGCGCCACCGTCATCACGTTGCCGCCGTCGGCAGCCAGCGCGGCGACGGACGGCGTAGTGTAGCGACAGATGCCGCACCACGTGGCCCAGACGTAGAGCAGCAGCGGGCGCTCCTCGCTCATGGCGCGCAGATCGACCGTCCGGCCGTCAACGGTCCGCAGCGGCGTGCTGGTAAAACTCTGCGGCAGCGCGGGTCGGCGCAGATAATCCATCCCGCCGATAGTCGCCGCCGCGAGCAGCAGCAGAATCATCAGTTCGCGCAGCCAGCGGCGCAGTTTACTGCTCATGGGATTGTGCCAGCTGCTCTTTCACCAGCCCCTCCAGGTCGGCATACGAAATGGCCCCCGCCACCATCTGGTCGCCGACGATGGTCGCCGGAGTCCCCTGAACGTTCAGCACCTGGGACAAAATCAGGTTCATTTTCAACGAATCCATCGTCTTATCATCCATCTGTACGCCATCGGTAGCGGTCTTCTGCCGGGCGGCGAGAATGCTGGCATCATCGTGATACCCCTTTTTCGCCATCAGCCGCTGGTGCAGCGCCCAGAATTTGTCCGGCTGCTGACGCCAGGTTGAGAGCGCGGCTTTGGCGGCGTTGACCGAGCTTTGTCCCTTAAACGGCAGCAGCTTGACGATCAGCAGGACGTCGGGGTTATCGTGGACGATTTTTTCCAGCAGCGGATCGAACTGCTTGCAGTAGGGGCAGTTGTAGTCGGTAAACGACACGATGGTCAGGCGCGGCTCTTTGGCCCCAATGCGCGGGCTATTGGGATCGTTAAACAGCAGGTTTGCCAGCTGAGCGTCGGAGGATGATTCAGCCTGCGACGCCGGAGCGGCGGAGGCGAAAGCTGAAATGCACAGCAGCAGGAGGGCGGTAATCGTTCTCATCATTATTGTCCTTTGGCGGCGGAGAGCGCGGAGAGCAGCGCTTCACGATTTAACAGCGCGGGGAGTATCTCGCCCTCGACTAAATCCGGTCCGTAAATTTGGTTGAAGGGGATCGCGGCGCTGCCGCGAGCGTTCAGAAAGCGGCTGATGGTTTCCGACGGCCGGCTCCAGTCGCCGCGCAGCGCCACCACGTCGGGCGCGGAGAGCGCGTCCTGCACATCATCCCGCAGCAGCACGTTGTATTTATTCGCTTTGCAGGTCACGCACCAGTCGGCGGTCACGTCGATAAAGACCCGCTTATGGTCAGCCAGGGCGGCGGTAATGGCCTGCTCGCTGAGCGGCTGCCACTTCACCCGATCACGCCGGGACCCTTGACCGTCCTGCGGGAAAGCGAAGGCGACCGCCGCCGCGACGGCCACGGCCAGCGCGCCGGCACGCAGCGCCGTACGCCAGCGGTAGCGCCAGGCCGTCGCCATCAGCAGTACGACCGCTAAAATCACCGTCAGCGCGAGCACCGGCGTGCGGCCTGTGTGCACCGTCAGCAGGCTCATCAGCCACAGCGACGAGCCGAGCATCATCAGCCCGAGCGCAACCCGCACGGCGTTCATCCAGCGGCCGGGCCGCGGCAGGCGCAGAGCCAGCCCGGGCCAGGCGGCAACCAGCAGCCACGGCAGGCTCATGCCTAATCCCATGGTGAAGAAGATGCCCCACAGTAGAGGCAGCGGCGCCACCAGCGCTACCGAAACCGCGGTGCCGAGAAAAGGCGCGGTGCACGGGGTTGCCAGCAGCGTGGCCAGCGCGCCCTGGGAGAAATGCCCCATCAGGCCGTTGCCGCCGCGGGTGGCGAGGAAGGTGCTGGCGCGGGAGGAGAGGCGGATCTCCAGCAGCCCCAGCAGGCTGGCGCTGAACAGGACCATCACCAGCGCCATGACGCCGATAAACCACGGATTCTGGAACTGGATCCCCCAGCCTAAGGCCTGATTACCGAGGCGCAGCAGCGTCATCATCAGCGCCAGGGCGAGGAAAGAGGTGACGATGCCGCTAACCGACGCGAGGAACTGCCGCCGCACCGCGCCGCGCTGGTGAACGTCGGTTTGCACCAGCGAGCCGAGCTTCATCGCCAGCACCGGCAGAACGCAGGGCATGACGTTGAGGATCAGCCCGCCGGCCAGCGCCATCAGCAGCGCCCATCCCCACGACGTAGCGGGAGTCGGAGAGGCTGCGCCGATGATGAGCGCGCTCTCCTGCGCCTGGCCGCCGTCGGCAGCACCAGAGAGAGGCGCTTATTGCGCAGGTCCGGCGCCGCCTCGCCCCAGCCGTCGGTCACCGGCAGCGTGGCGGTGAGGGTGTCGCCCTTGATGGTAAAGGTGGGTTTAGCGAAATCGACGTCATCCATGCTATCGATAAACAGGGAGGGCTGCTGCCAGCCGGCTTCACGAACGGCGGTCACCGTGAGCCTGCCGCTGCTGTAGCCAGCGGAGAGGTGCGTCGTCAGCCCGTCGGGCAGCGGCAGCGTGCCCATCGCGCGGGCGTAATCGTAGCCAAAGTCGCTCCCCGCAGGGGCGGCCATATCCAGCGAAAAGGGATAGTCGGTCAGAATGCAGACGTTGCTGCAGGTGGAGAGCGTCAGCACGCCGCTCAGCGTCGCGGGGATCTGGCCGCGGATCGCCATCGGGAAGCTGACGTTGCCGTCATAGCCCTGGGTCGAAATACCGGCGACGTCAAAACGCTGCGGCACCGGCCAGCGCCAGCTCACTTCCAGCGGCTGATGCCAGGCGATAGCGGGCGCGATCCCGCCTTCACCCGGCGAGCGCCAGTAGGTTTTCCAGCCCTTTTCCAGAGCCACGTCCAGCAGCAGGCGGGTGGCGCCGCTGCCCTCGTTTTGCGCGCGCAGCCTGACGCTGGCGTGCTGATTATCGGCGGCGCGCAGCCAGCCGCTGTCGGCGGCCTGGCTTGCGGGCAGCCATAGCCAAAGCAGGCAGACCAGCAGTCGCCTGAATACCATAAGCATAAATTTTCTCCGTAAATGATTGATTAACCTGAACTGTCAGGGAAATTCTCATTCACGGAAGACGCATAGTCGCAGATGCACCCGTAGCCGGGGCGGGGAGATAACGCGGGGAGGCCACAGCCGCTCGATGCGCGGCGGCACCGCCGCCAGCACCGTCAGCAGGAGGGCGAAAACGAACAGAGCCCCTTCAAACAGCACCGGTGGTGAGGCCAGCAGCGACTTTGCGCTCAGCTCGCAGGGGGTGACCGGCGCTTCGGCGCTGTCCGAACCCTGCTGGGCGGACTGCGTGACGGCGGCGGCGTTCATGACAAGCGCGTGCAGCCCCACCATACGCTGCGCGGTGCATACCAGCACCACCAGACAGGCAAGGACTACAAGAAGAATGGCTTTTCGCTTTCGCTTAATCATGATCGCCTCAAATATTCACGTGGCCTATCTTAGCGGGCGAACGCGTTTTGGCAATGCGAAAGCTGTAAAGAAGTGTCCGGGCGGGGGATTCTTCCTCTCCCCGACGAGGGGAGAGGAGAGGGCTGCAGGGCGAGAAATCAGAGGTTTTCGCCGTTGCTGGCAATCACTTCTTTATACCAGTCGAAGCTCTTTTTACGCGAACGGGACATATCGCCGGTGCCGTCATCGTGCTTATTGACGTAGATAAAGCCGTAGCGCTTGCTGTACTGGCCGGTGGTGAAGGAGACGCAATCGATGCAGCCCCACGGGGTGTAGCCCATCAGCTCGACGCCATCGTAAGTGACCGCTTTGATCATCTCTTCAACGTGAGCGCGCAGGTAGTCGATGCGGTAGTCGTCATTGATGCTGCCGTCTTCTTCTACTTTGTCATAGGCGCCAAAGCCGTTTTCTACGATGAACAGCGGTTTCTGATAGCGTTCGTACAGCTCGCACAGCGCGTAGCGCAGGCCCACCGGGTCAATCTGCCAGCCCCAGTCGGAGGCCTTAACGTGCGGGTTCGGTACGCTGCCTTCAAAGCCGGAAATGGCATCGCCGCTGCCGCCTTCAGCCTTGACGGCGTTGGTCATGTAGTAGCTAAAGCCGAGGTAGTCGCAGGTGCCTTCGCGCAGGATCTGCTCGTCACCCTCTTCCATCCTGATGCTAAAGCCGCGTCGCTCCCACTCGTTCAGCACGTAGGTCGGGTAGTAGCCGCGCAGCTGCACGTCGGTGAAGACGTAGCGTTCACGCATCGACTCCTGAGCGAACATGACGTCTTCAGGTTTGCAGGAGAACGGGTAGAGGGCGACCATCGCCAGCATGCAGCCAACCTGCATCTCGGGGTTGATGCTGCGCGCCGCCTTCACCGCCAGCGCGCTGGCCACGAACTGGTGGTGCAGCACCTGGTACATGGTCTCTTCCGGGTTTTCATGCTCGGTATAGACCACGCCGGAGCAGCAGTAGCCGAACAGCGGCGCACGCCAGTTACGCTGGTTGTTGATCTCGTTAAAGGTCATCCAGTACTTCACTTTGTGCTTATAGCGCTCGAAGACCACTTCGGCAAAGCGCACGAAGAAATCGACAACTTTACGGTTAGTCCAGCCGCCGTACTGCTGCACGAGGTGCAGAGGCATTTCAAAGTGGGAGAGGGTGATAACCGGTTCGATGTTGTACTTCAGCAGCTCATCAAACATGTCGTCGTAGAACTGCAGCCCCTCTTCGTTCGGCTGAGCTTCGTCGCCGAGCGGGAAGATGCGGGTCCAGGCGATGGAGGTACGGAAGCATTTGAAGCCCATCTCGGCGAACAGCCTGATGTCCTCTTTGTAGCGGCCGTGGAAATCGATGGCTTCGTGGTTCGGGTAATATTTACCCGGCTCAACCTGGTGGGTTATCTCGCGCGGTACGCCGTGGGCGCCGCCGGTCAGCACGTCGCAAATGCTCGGGCCTTTGCCGCCTTTATTCCAGCCGCCTTCCACCTGGTGCGCCGCTACCGCGCCGCCCCATAAAAAATCTTTCGCTAAGGATATTTTTTTCATGGTTGCTAATCTCGTCTGATGTTTCGTTGTTTTCGAGTCTAGCAAAGGGCATATAAATGTCACGATATAACAATTTGCCGCTATTGGAATATGTTACATCGAAAAAACAGGGTGTTATTTTTAGGCTATTTTACGGGCTAATTTACGCCCGAGGCTTTCAAGAATATAAATCACCGGAATTTGCGTCGTAATATCGTAGACGCCGCCGATGCGCGTTTGTGGGATGTGCCAGGAGAGGTTGAAATCCGCCAGCTTCGCCAGCCGCGAGTGTTCGTGGCTGGTTATCGACATCACCTTGCAGCGATGGAGGCTGAACTGGCCGGCAAAGCGCAGGATCTCTTCGGTTTCACCGGAAACGGAGAGGACGATCGCCAGCGCGTTGCGGGCCATATCGTTCGTCACCGGGAAATAGGGATCGTCGATATGATTACTGAATTTCCCGACGTTCGAGAAGAAGCGTGCGCCATATTTCGCCAGCGCGCCGGAGGTTCCGGCACCGACGAAAATAATACGCTCCGAAGCGAGGATAATATCCACCGCGCGCTCGAGTAAGTCATCAAATTCATCATTATTGACGCTTTTAAAAAAGCTCATTATTTCGCTGGCGCCGATATTTGCCTGTTGAGGCTGGTTCTGCTCGAGATATAATTTAAAGCGTACGCGAAACTCTGAGTATCCCTCACACTGCAGCTTGCGGCAGAAGCGCAGCACGGTGGTGGTAGAAACGCCGGCGGCTTCCGACAGCTCGCGGATGGTCATATACATCACTTTGTCACGATTCTTAATGACGTAGTGGTAGACCATCATCTCAAGATTATTGAGACTGGCAATAGCGGCGTGGGAGAACATACTCACGGTAATAACTCACAATTCAGAATGACCAGGACGGAATGATATCATGCAGCCGAATGACATAACCTTTTTTCAGCGCTTTCAGGACGACATCCTCAGCGGCCGCAAAACGATCACCATCCGCAACGCCGCGGAGTCGCATTTTAAGGTCGGCGACGTGCTGCGCGTCGGGCGCTATGAAGATGACGGCTATTTTTGCACGATTAGCGTGGTCGCGACCTCGACGGTAACCCTCGCCACGCTGAGCGAACGGCACGCGCAGCAGGAAAATATGACCCTTGCGCAGCTGCGGCAGGTCATCACGGAGATCTACCCGGACGAAGAGCAGTTTTATGTCATTGAATTCAAACTGCTTTGAAAAATAGTGAACGACTGTTAGGTGAAATTTAACTGTAACATTATGATTTTAAACTGCTTACAAATATTCATCTTTTTATTTTAGCTAACAGGTGTTCACTGGAATCATTCTCAGTTACCCTAGGTGGGCGTTGAAAGATTTCACGTTTTTGGAGTCAAATATGGTTCGCAAACCATTAATCACCCAGGGATATTCTCTGGCAGAGGAAATTGCCAACAGCATCAGTCACGGGATCGGGCTGGTGTTCGGTATCGTCGGCCTGGTGCTGCTGCTGGTGCAGGCGGTGAACGCTAACGCCGGCGCCATGGCGATTACCAGCTACAGCCTCTACGGCGGCAGCATGATCCTGCTGTTCCTCGCCTCTACGCTCTATCACGCCGTTCCGCATCAGCGGGCCAAGCTATGGCTGAAAAAATTCGACCACTGCGCCATCTATCTGCTGATTGCGGGTACCTATACCCCTTTTCTGCTGGTGGGGCTCAACTCGCCGCTCGCGCGCGGCCTGATGATCGTTATCTGGAGCCTGGCGTTGCTGGGGATCTTGTTTAAGCTGACCATCGCGCACCGCTTTAAAGTTCTGTCGCTGGTGACCTATCTGACGATGGGCTGGCTGTCGCTCATCGTGGTCTATCAGCTGGCGATTAAGCTGGCGGCTGGCGGGGTAACGCTGCTGGCGATCGGGGGGATTGTCTATTCGCTGGGGGTTATCTTCTACGTCTGCAAGCGGATACCGTACAACCACGCTATCTGGCACGGCTTCGTGCTCGGCGGCAGCGTTTGTCACTTCCTGGCGATCTATCTGTACGTTGGGCAGGTTTAAATAACCGGCGCGCGGCGATGGCCTGGCGCGCGGGTTAGCTGGCGCGGATAGCAGCGTCAGCGCCGCCTAAGGGCAGAGCGCTGGCGCCATTATCCGCTCGCGGAGAGCTACTCTTCTTCCAGCGAGTACGGCAGCGGGGCGATGCTTAACGTGCCGGCATCATCGCGAACGCGGAACACGCTGTCCGCCTCCATGTCGTTATTCATCACCACCTGTACCAGCAGATGACCATCATCTAGCTGTACGGCGGCCAGCACGGTGCCGGTACGGCGCCAGTTCTCGCCCATCTGCAGCTCAAGATCTTCCCCGGCCTGCGGAACGCGGCTGGCTTTCCCGGTCAGAGACCACAGCGCCCGCTTGTTGGCTCCGCGGAATTTTGCCCGTGCGACCATCTCCTGCCCGGTATAGCAGCCTTTTTTAAAGCTGATCCCGCCCAGCGCCTGCAGGTTGGTGGCCTGCGGCAGAAACTGCGCGCTGTTGGCGCTATCAATGACCGGTAAGCCGGCTTCAATATTCAGCGCCAGCCACTGCTGGCTGTTATTCAGCTGGGCATCGCTGCGCAGGGCTTCGGCCACCCGGGCGGCGGTGTCAGCGTCGGTCACCAGCAGGAAGCGCTCTGCCGGATGTTCAAACCACAGCAGGCTGGTCGCGCCGTCGGTCACCACCTGCTTGTCGGCATTCGGCAGCTCGCTGAACAGCGGGGCCAGCGCGGCGCGGGCCTGGAAGCCGGCGACGCCCAGCAGGACGAGTTCATCGTTCGCGGCGATGGTCACCTTAGAGAACACCGCGTATTTTTTCAGTTCGGTCAGCTGCGCGTCGCGCAGGCTGCGGCGCTCAATCCACGCGAAGCCGCCGTCGCGGCGAAACACGCGCAGGTTGCTCCACATTTTACCCTTGGCGTCACAGTGCGCGGCCAGCAGGTGGCGATCGTCAGTCAGCGCGCTGACGTCAGCGGTGATCTGCCCCTGCAGATATTTCTCCGCATCCTGACCGGTGATTGTCGCCAGCGCCCAGTCATCCAGGGTCATCAGCGTTAACGGCAGCCGCGCGGAAGAAGAGGGCTGACGTGGAGGAAAAGGTGTAAAAGCCATAGTCATGTCCTGAATAGCTTAACGCAGAGTGAATGACTAATGGTAAAAGAGCTATGGTGCAATGCAAGCGCTTTCGGCAGGCCATTTGTGCCCTAAGGGCGCAGACGGGCGAATGCAGGAAATAGATAAAGCCATAATAAATTTATGGTTTTTGTGGAATGCTGCTCGCGCTTCTCGATAATGCTGTAAAGTAAGTGCCAAAAACGGGTTAAACTAACCTATACCCTAAATAATTCTAGTTGCAGGAAGGCGGCAAGTGAGCGAGTCCCCAGGAGCTTACTCGGGTAAGTGACCGGGGGGAACGAACGCGGCTAACGCACATGCAACTTGAAGTATGACGGGTATATCCCTTTACGCTGGAAGGATAACATGGACATTAATAATAAAGCCCGCATCCACTGGGCATGCCGCCGGGGTATGCGTGAACTCGACATCTCCATCATGCCGTTTTTCGAGTATGAGTACGATACGCTCAGCGATGAAGACAAGCAGCTGTTCATCCGGTTGTTAGAAAACGACGACCCGGATCTGTTCAACTGGTTGATGAACCACGGCGAACCCTCCGATGCCCAGCTGCAGCGGATGGTAAAATTAATCCAGACTCGGAATCGGGAACGTGGTCCTGTGGCAATCTGATTTACGCATTTCCTGGCGTTCGCAGTGGTTCTCGCTGTTGCTCCACGGCGTCGTGGCGGCCATCGTCCTGCTAATGCCCTGGCCGCTCAGCTACACCCCGCTATGGCTGCTGCTGCTCTCTCTGGTGGTGTTTGACTGCGTACGCAGCCAGCGGCGGATCCACGCCTGCCAGGGAGAAATAAAGCTGATGACCGATTCCCGACTGCGCTGGCAAAAAGCGGAGTGGGAAATCGTCGGCATGCCGTGGGTCATTAACAGCGGGATGCTGCTGCGTCTGCGCCATGCGCAAACGCGCCGCAGCCAGCACCTGTGGGTGGCGGCTGATAGCATGGATGCGAAGGAGTGGCGCGATTTGCGCCGGCTGGTGCTGAATAAGCCGGCGCAGGACTAAGAGCCTGGAGCGTCAGGCTCTTGCCTAAACTCAGGCGAACTGTTCGGCCATCTCCCCAAGGATTTGCTCGCACCAGCTCTGGATACGATCGTCGCTTAGGTCATACTGGTTTGTTTCATCGAGCGCGAGGCCAACGAACAGTTGGCCATCGGCGACGATCGGCTTCCGGCTGGTGAACTCATAGCCTTCGGTCGGCCAGTAGCCGATAAACTTCACGCCCCGGGTTGCCAGCCTGTCGTGCAGCATGCCCAGCGCGTCGAGAAACCACTCGCCGTAGCCCAGCTGATCGCCCATGCCGTACAGCGCCACTATCTTATCCTGCAGATCCAGCGTCTCGAGCTGCGGCCAGATAGCCTCCCAGTCTTCCTGAATCTCGCCGAAATCCCAGGTCGGGATGCCGAGGATCAGCACGTCGTAGCCGGTCATCAGCTCGGGGGAGTCGTCTTTCAGGTTGTGCAAGGTCACTAATTCAGGGCCGATAATATCGCGGATTTTCTCCGCGGCCATTTCGGTGTAGCAGGTACTGGAACCGTAAAAAAGGCCTATGTTCATGGCGTAAACATCTCAATTCATGCTGTGACTTTGCGGCTAGTCTACCAGAAAGGTGATGATACCCGTCATACTTCAGGCAGTCCGTTGCCGCCGTTTTTGTCCAGTCGTGCGGCTTATTTGGGTATACTGGGGACGATTTAACGAGCAAAGAGGCCGATGTGGAACAGGATCTGGCACAAATCGAGCAGTTTCTTGATGCCCTGTGGCTGGAGCGCAACCTGGCGGAAAATACGCTGAGCGCCTACCGCCGGGATCTGACGATGGTCGTGGAGTGGCTGCACCATCGCGGGCTGGCGCTTGGCAGCGTCAGCGGAGAGGATCTCCAGTCCCTGCTGGCCGAAAGGCAAACCGGCGGCTACAAGGCCACCAGCACCGCGCGGCTGCTGAGCGCGGTGCGCCGCTTTTTCCAGCATCTGTATCGGGAAAAAATTCGCACCGACGATCCCAGCGCGCTGCTGGCGTCGCCAAAGCTGCCGCAGCGCCTGCCGAAAGATCTCAGCGAGGCGCAGGTGGACCGCCTGCTGCAGGCGCCGCTGGTGGAGCAGCCTCTGGAGCTGCGCGACAAGGCGATGCTGGAGGTGCTGTATGCCACCGGCCTGCGCGTCTCGGAGCTGGTGGGCCTGACGATGAGCGATATCAGTCTGCGTCAGGGCGTGCTGCGCGTGGTGGGTAAAGGCAACAAAGAGCGGCTGGTGCCGCTTGGCGAAGAGGCGGTGCTGTGGGTTGAGAACTACCTTGAGTACGGCCGCCCCTGGCTGCTGAACGGCGTCGCCTCCGACGTGCTCTTTCCCAGCCAGCGCGCGCAGCAAATGACCCGGCAGACGTTCTGGCATCGCATTAAGCACTACGCGGTGCTGGCGGGGATCGATAGCGCGAAGCTCTCCCCGCACGTTTTACGCCACGCGTTTGCGACGCATCTACTAAATCATGGCGCCGATCTGCGCGTGGTGCAGATGCTGTTAGGACATAGCGATCTCTCGACGACGCAGATCTACACCCACGTGGCGACCGAGCGTCTGCGACAACTTCATCAACAGCACCACCCGCGGGCGTGAGTGCTGAATAAAAAGGATTGAGTATGAAAAAAGGTTTACTGATGTTCACCCTGCTGGCGGCAACGCTCTCCGGCGCGGCGCACGCCGACAGCGCGACGATTAAGCAGTCGCTGGCCAAGCTGGGCGTGCAGAGCACCGACATTCAGCCTTCGCCGGTTAGCGGTATGAGCACCGTACTGACCGACGGCGGCGTGCTGTACGTGACCGACGACGGCAAGCACGTTATTCAGGGGCCGATGTACGACGTCAGCGGCGCCCAGCCGGTTAACGTCACTAACTCGCTGCTGGTGGGTAAGCTCAACGCGCTGGAAAAAGAGATGATTGTCTACAAGGCGCCGCAGGAAAAGCACGTCATCACCGTCTTTACCGACATCACCTGCGGCTACTGCCACAAGCTGCATGAAGAGATGAGCGACTACAACGCGCTGGGCATCACCGTGCGTTACCTGGCCTTCCCGCGCCAGGGGCTGCAGAGCCAGACCGAGCAGGACATGCAGGCCATCTGGTGCGCCAAAGATCGCAACAAAGCCCTGGATGACGCGATGGGCGGCAAAGGCGTACAGCCGGCCAGCTGCAACGTTGATATCAGCAAACACTACACGCTCGGCGTGCAGTTCGGCGTCAACGGCACGCCGGCAATGGTATTGAGCAACGGCTACGTGCTGCCGGGCTATCAGGGACCGAAAGAGCTGAAAGCCTTCCTCGATGAGCATCAAAAACAAACCAGCGGTAAATAATTCGCGTGAAACAACAGACACAACTGCGCCGCCGTGAGGCGGTCGATGGCGCGGAGCTTCCCGCCGACCTTTCGCCGCTGCTGCAGCGGCTCTACGCGAGCCGCGGCGTACGCAGCGCGCAGGAACTGGAGCGCGGCGTTAAGGGCATGCTGCCGTGGGCGCAGCTCAACGGCATCGACAAAGCCGTGGAGATGCTCTACGACGCCTTCCAGCAGGATTTGCATATTGTAATCGTCGGCGATTTTGACGCCGATGGCGCCACCAGCACCGCCCTGAGCGTGCTGGCGCTGCGCGCGCTGGGCTACGGCAACGTCTCCTATCTGGTACCGAACCGCTTTGAAGATGGCTACGGCCTGAGCCCGGAAGTGGTCGATCAGGCCCACGCCCGCGGCGCGCAGATGATTATGACCGTCGACAACGGCATCTCTTCGCATAGCGGCGTCGATCGCGCGCACGATCTGGGGATCCCGGTGGTCGTCACCGATCACCACCTGCCGGGGGATACGCTGCCGGCGGCGGAGGCTATCGTCAACCCGAACCTGCGCGACTGCGGCTTCCCGTCAAAATCGCTGGCCGGAGTCGGGGTGGCGTTTTACCTGATGCTGGCGCTGCGCACCTTCCTGCGCGATAAAAACTGGTTTGAAACGCGCGGGATTGCCGCGCCTAACCTCGCTGAGCTGCTGGACCTGGTGGCGCTGGGAACGGTGGCCGACGTGGTGCCGCTGGATGCCAATAACCGCATCCTCACCTGGCAGGGCCTGAGCCGCATTCGGGCGGGCAAGTGCCGCCCGGGAATTAAGGCGCTGCTGGAGATTGCCAACCGCGACCCGCAGAAGCTGGCGGCCAGCGATCTCGGCTTTGCCCTTGGTCCGCGGCTGAACGCGGCGGGAAGGCTGGACGATATGTCGGTCGGCGTGGCGCTGCTGCTGTGCGATAACGCCGGCGAGGCGCGGGTGCTGGCCAACGAGCTGGATGCCCTGAACCAGACGCGCAAAGAGATCGAGCAGGGGATGCAGGCGGAAGCGCTCACCCTGTGCCAGCAGCTTGAACGCAGCAGCGAAGCGCTGCCGGGCGGGCTGGCGATGTATCACCCGCAGTGGCATCAGGGCGTGGTCGGCATTCTGGCCTCGCGAATCAAAGAGCGTTTTCACCGTCCGGTTATCGCCTTCGCGCCGACGGGAGACGGGCTGTTAAAAGGTTCCGGCCGCTCTATTCAGGGGCTGCACATGCGCGATGCGCTGGAGCGTCTCGACACGCTCAACCCGGGGCTGATCCTCAAGTTTGGCGGCCACGCGATGGCGGCGGGGCTGTCGCTGGAAGAGGCCCGCTTCGAGGAGTTCCAGCAGCGCTTCGGCGAGCTGGTGACCGAGTGGCTGGATCCCGCACTGCTGCAGGGGGAAGTGGTTTCCGATGGTCCGCTGGATGCCGGGGAGATGAGCATGGAGGTGGCGCAGATGCTGCGCGACGCCGGGCCGTGGGGGCAGATGTTCCCTGAGCCGCTGTTCGACGGCCGCTTCCGCCTGCTGCAGCAGCGTCTGGTGGGCGAGCGGCACCTCAAGGTGATGGTCGAGCCGGTTGGCGGCGGCCCGCTGCTGGACGGGATTGCCTTTAACGTCGATACCTCTATGTGGCCGGACAACGGCGTGCGCGAAGTGACCCTCGCCTATAAGCTCGATATCAACGAGTTTCGCGGCAACCGCAGTCTGCAGCTTATCATTGACCATCTTTGGCCGGTGTGACGAAAAAACCGGCAACAAAGAGGCCGCCTGAGGGCTGAAGTGGCTATAAAAGAGAGCGGGGATCCGGTACAATTCCGCTCTTATCACCGCATTTTGACCAATCCATTAAAAGAAAATCGATCATGTTTGAAATAAATCCGGTAAAAAACCGTATTCAGGACCTCACGGAGCGCTCCGACGTTCTCAGGGGGTATCTTTGACTATGATGCCAAGAAAGAGCGTCTGGAAGAAGTAAACGCCGAGCTGGAACAGCCGGACGTGTGGAACGAGCCCGAGCGCGCACAGGCGTTGGGCAAAGAGCGTTCTTCACTGGAAGCCATCGTTGACACCCTCGATCAGATGTCCCAGGGTCTGGAAGACGTTTCCGGTCTGCTGGAGCTGGCCGTTGAAGCCGAAGACGAAGAGACCTTCAACGAAGCCGTCGCCGAGCTGGATGTGCTCGACGAGAAGCTGGCTCAGCTTGAATTCCGCCGCATGTTCTCCGGCGAGTACGACAGCGCCGATTGCTACCTCGATATTCAGGCCGGCTCCGGCGGCACCGAAGCGCAGGACTGGGCCAGCATGCTGACGCGCATGTATCTGCGCTGGGCCGAAGCGCGCGGCTTTAAGACCGAAATTATCGAAGAGTCTGAAGGTGAAGTGGCGGGCATCAAGTCCGTGACCATCAAGATTATCGGCGATTACGCCTACGGCTGGCTGCGTACCGAAACCGGCGTTCATCGCCTGGTGCGTAAGAGCCCGTTCGACTCCGGCGGCCGTCGCCACACCTCCTTCAGCTCCGCGTTCGTTTACCCGGAAGTCGATGACGATATCGACATCGAGATCAACCCGGCGGACCTGCGTATTGACGTTTACCGTGCCTCCGGCGCGGGCGGTCAGCACGTTAACCGTACCGAATCCGCGGTGCGTATTACCCACATTCCAAGCGGGTTAGTGACGCAGTGCCAGAACGACCGTTCGCAGCACAAAAACAAAGACCAGGCCATGAAGCAGATGAAAGCCAAGCTTTATGAACTGGAGATGCAGAAGAAAAATGCCGAGAAACAGGCGATGGAAGATACCAAATCAGACATCGGCTGGGGCAGCCAGATCCGTTCTTACGTGCTGGATGATTCCCGCATTAAAGATCTGCGCACCGGGGTGGAAACCCGCAACACTCAGGCGGTGCTTGATGGCAGCCTGGATCAATTTATCGAAGCAAGTCTGAAAGCAGGGTTATGAGGAACCAACATGTCTGAACAACAAGCACAGGGCGCTGACGCGGCAATTGACCTTAATAATGAACTGAAAAGCCGTCGTGAAAAGCTGGCTGCGCTGCGCGAGCAGGGTATCCCGTTCCCGAACGATTTCCGTCGTGACCATACCTCTGACCAACTGCACGCTGACTTCGATGCCAAAGAAAACGAAGAGCTGGAAGCGCTGAACGTTGAAGTCTCCGTGGCTGGCCGCATGATGACCCGTCGTATCATGGGTAAAGCCTCATTCGTCACCCTACAGGACGTCGGCGGCCGCATTCAGCTGTACGTTGCGCGTGACGATCTGCCGGAAGGCGTCTACAACGAGCAGTTCAAGAAGTGGGACCTCGGCGATATCATCGCGGCGCGCGGCAAGCTGTTCAAAACCAAAACCGGCGAGCTCTCTATTCACTGCACCGAGCTGCGTCTGCTGACCAAAGCCCTGCGCCCGCTGCCGGACAAGTTCCACGGCCTGCAGGATCAGGAAGCGCGCTATCGCCAGCGCTACCTGGATCTGATCTCCAACGACGAATCCCGCAACACCTTTAAAGTGCGCTCGCAGATCCTGGCCGGCATTCGCCAGTTCATGGTCGGTCGCGGCTTTATGGAAGTTGAAACCCCGATGATGCAGGTGATCCCAGGCGGCGCCTCCGCCCGTCCGTTCATCACCCATCACAACGCGCTGGATCTGGACATGTACCTGCGTATCGCGCCGGAACTGTACCTCAAGCGTCTGGTTGTCGGTGGCTTCGAGCGCGTGTTCGAGATCAACCGTAACTTCCGTAACGAAGGCATCTCCGTACGCCACAACCCAGAGTTCACCATGATGGAACTCTATATGGCGTATGCGGACTATAAGGACCTGATCGAGCTGACCGAATCCCTGTTCCGCACCCTGGCGCAGGATATTCTCGGCAACACCGCGGTGCCTTATGGCGATCAGACCTTTGATTTCGGCAAGCCGTTTGAAAAGCTGACCATGCGTGAGGCTATCAAGAAATACCGTCCGGAAACCGAGATGGCAGATCTCGATAACTTCGACTCTGCGAAAGCGATTGCTGCCGCCGTCGGCGTCAAGGTTGAGAAGAGCTGGGGTCTGGGCCGCGTTGTGACCGAGATCTTTGAAGAAGTGGCGGAAGCGCACCTGATTCAGCCGACCTTCATCACCGAGTACCCGGCTGAGGTTTCTCCGCTGGCGCGTCGTAACGACGACAACCCGGAAATCACCGATCGCTTTGAGTTCTTCATCGGCGGACGTGAAATCGGTAACGGCTTCAGCGAACTGAACGATGCTGAAGATCAGGCGCAGCGCTTCCTCGACCAGGTGAACGCTAAGGCCGCCGGTGACGATGAAGCGATGTTCTACGACGAAGACTACGTGACCGCGCTGGAGCACGGCCTGCCGCCGACCGCCGGCCTGGGCATTGGTATCGACCGTATGGTGATGCTGTTTACCAACAGCCACACCATCCGCGACGTGATCCTGTTCCCGGCGATGCGCCCGGTTAAATAAGACCGACCGCGACCACCGCGAACGATAAAGCCCCGGCCTGCGTGCCGGGGTTTTTTTATGGCTGCCGCCGCGACCCTCTGCGATGTCCGCATGAGGAGGCGCTGGCGTACGGCAGGGCGGCCGTCATCAGCGCAGTGACGCGGCGTAGTTTTGCAGCGCCGCGCCCGCATCCGTGGCCTCCAGCACCATCCACGGGCTGAAGGCCCACGGCGTAATTGCCAGCGCGTTGAGCAGGTCCTCTAGCTGGCACCATTGATAGTCCATGACCTCATCGCTATTCGGCCGCAGCGGGCCGGTGACGCGCGCGGCGTATACCGGGCAGACTTCGTTCTCGACGATGCCGTTGGGGGCCACGGCCCGGTAGCGGAACCGCGGGGCGATCGGCGCGATAGCGGTGATTTCAGCGCCGAGCTCAAAGCGGCTGCGCCGCGTGACGGCCTGCTCGAAGGTTTCACCCTCCTGAGGGTGTCCGCAGACCGAATTAGTCCATACTCCCGGCCAGGCTTTCTTCTCCAGCGAACGCCGGGTGACCAGCAGCTGGCCCCGTTCGTCAAACAGCCAGCAGGAAAACGCGAGGTGCAGTGGGGTATCGAAGGTGTGGGCGGCATACTTTTCCAGCATGCCGGCAGGTTTATCCTGCTCGTCCAGCAAAATGACGTGTTCCCCGGTCATAACGACTCCTGAAAATAATAAATGACCCGGTACAAACCCGCCGGGCCATGTACTCAGGCCGTTAGGGTAGACCATTTGTGGACGAAAGGCATTACCAAAACAAGCCCAGGAGCCTGGCGGGCAGCGGCAGGGCGCGATATTGGCGGCTCTCCACGGGGCGTTTAATCCTTAAGGATAAGAGGCGTATCGATTGGGGATCCGGCTATGGGCTGGTATGATATTCGTCCATTCTGACGAGGTGAGAGTTTGTGTTGAGTGCAGGACGCCTGATGAGAAAACGCTTTTATATCACGATGATGTTGGTTAGCAGCCTGGTGATTGCCGGATGCTCCAGCTCATCTGATTCTGGTTCCGCCTATACCGTTAAGCGCGGTGATACGCTGTACCGTATTTCCCGCACCACCGGCACCAGCGTTAAAGATTTGGCCCGGCTGAATAATCTTTCGCCGCCCTATACCATCGAAGTGGGACAGCGGCTGAAGCTGAACAGCGCCTCGGGGACGAGCGGCGGCAAGAGCGTGAAGAAAAGCAGCGCGACCCGCACCGCCGCGGCTAAGCCGCCGGCCGCCCTGCCGCCGGTCACGTGGCCGCCGGTGGGGCAGCGCTGCTGGCGCTGGCCGACCAGCGGTAAGGTCATCCTGCCTTATTCCTCAAACGATGGCGGCAATAAGGGGATTGATATCGCCGGTACGCGCGGCCAGCCGGTGTATGCGGCCGGAGCGGGGAAGGTGGTGTACGTCGGCAACCAGCTGCGCGGCTACGGCAATCTGATCATGATTAAGCACAGCGATGACTACATCAGCGCCTACGCGCATAACGATAAAATGATGGTCAACAACGGCCAGAGCGTGAAGATAGGCCAGCAGATCGCCACGATGGGCAGCACCGATGCCGACTCCGTGCGCCTGCACTTCCAGATACGCTACCGGGCAACGGCCATCGATCCGCAGCGCTATTTGCCGCCGCAGGGCGGTAAGCCTAAGTGCTAACGGGTTATTTTATCAGCAGTTAGCATGGTTCAGTCTTGTCAGACGGTGCGTAAGGTCTATAATGGCCCTCGCACCTCTTCGCGGGCGTAGTTCAATGGTAGAACGAGAGCTTCCCAAGCTCTATACGAGGGTTCGATTCCCTTCGCCCGCTCCAGATCTCTCTCCTTGTGGCAAGCCTCGATAAAACTCATTTTCTTTCAACGGGTTAACTTAGGTAAGTTGTCGCGATCGTTCTACCATTGAACGGCGAAGTACCAACGGGGATCGGGTACATGGTCATCCTGATAAACTTCACTGTCTGACATAACCCCTGATGAAGTCGCCTAACGGCTCCGCTCGTTGTCTTACCACAAACGGGCAATAAGGCTTCTATTGTCTAAAAAAATCAGAGGTTTCCTGGGAAGAAAACCTTCCTGTGTCCGATTGCTTAGGAGTACGATAGGTAAGTAAACCAATATAAACTATAGGGTTACTGATGGATACAGTTGAACAGCTAAATGGAACGTACTTCTACAAAGGGATCGATAACATTTCAGCGGGTGAATTGTTCTTTTGGCTCTTTCTGGACAAGACAAACGAGCAGTTTGGAGGGGTTACAGACCTTCTGGCATTGAGTTGCATCATACTGGGGTTACCACTGTTAAAGACAAGGGGCAAACCTTATGGGGCGACTCAAGGAACCTCTATAGCCTCTAAATACTTACGCCAGTATCTTAACGTTGAATTACCGATCAGACTTCCCACATTGACAGAAGCCAGCATAGCAACGCTTAAACCAAAGTACGTAACTAATTTAGGAGCTTTCGTAGGTCGTGGCTTACCTGTAATCGGTTGGGTGATTCTTGCAAGTGATGTTAGTCAGATCGTTTATAAAACTGTTCGAGACTATAACACCATTGCTCATGAGAAAGATCGCATATGGTAACGGATCAGGAAGTATTAGAGTTTTTCCGTAATGAGCTGCCTGTGTTGGGTACTTTCTCAGGAAAACTAATACCGTTGGAACTGGACGACGTATTGCAAGATTATGCTGATGATGATGATTTAATTTACTGTATTGATAAATACGATGAAGTATTTCATGTTGATGTATCAGTAATGAATTACGAAAAATATTATCCGTGGTTTCATACGTGGTTCTTTAGAAAATGGTTCACTGATAAACCAGTAAAACAAATATCAAAACCTCTTACTGTAAGAATGTTTGCAGAATCGGCTAAAGCCGGGAAATGGTTGTACGACTAATTGCAAGGAGCTTAATAAATGGCTGTACCTGTTCACCTAATTTTAAAAGATGATGGTGGTTCGCAGATTATGGGATCTTGTGATGTTCACGGAAGGGATGGAAGTATAGAGCTACGCAGCTTGCAACATGGCGTAGTTATTCCTACAGATCCCCTTACTGGTAAAGTTACCGGTTCCCGTCAACACTGTTCTTTTAATTTCACCAAAGAGATCGATAGTTCATCACCTTACCTGTTTAAAGCCGTTGCAACAGGCCAAACGCTTAAAAGTGCCGAATTTCAGTTCTACAGAATAAACTACAATGGACAGGAGGAAATTTACTACACGATCGCTTTGGAAAATGTGAAAGTGGTTAGCCATAGCCCACTAATGCACGACACCCGCAACGTAACTGGTACAGGACACATGGAAGATGTTTCCCTGAGTTATGAGAAAATCACTCATCTCTATAAAGATGGTAATATTCTTCACTCTGACGCGTGGAACGAGAAGAAACAAGCCTAACCACGAGTGTATTTAATCGACAATGGCGAGTAAACGAGCGGATGTCCGCCGCGGCTCAAAATTTGGCGACGCTCAAAATGTCTGGCGAAGACGATGACCTACGATTGTACCCGCAGCCCGTCTACGCTTTCCGGCGGCAGGTTTATCACTGTTTTTAAGCTGGTTTCAATGCTGTGAATGATCTCTTCGCGTGGGCCGTTGCGCCAGTCAGCACTGGCGTAAAAAGAATCGAGAACCGAAGCCATGCTTTCAGGATTATCAAAGGCGCGCATCAGGTAGTAGCAATCCGGGTCATGTAGCGAGTTGCCAAATGACACGACATCGATCCCGTGTTGTTGGTGTAGGGGAACGCTGATGTCCTGCATGATGGCGTGAAAAGTGGCTCCGGTGCCTTTGCGTAGAATGTACTGCAGTATCTCGACGGTTTTCAAAGTGTTATCTCCGTGTCGTCTCTGAACTTCTCCTGGTTGATAGCAATAAAGTAAACCGGACTGGGCCACGAAGCTACTACTAATCAGACAGTTCAGTCATCCGTAAGCAGAAGCAGCAAGACCCCTCAGACGCACTGGAAAGCTCTCTGGCGAGCTTTCACTTTATCACGCAGTTAACACTTTGGAGGCTGTTTACCTCTATAAGGAGAAGCCTACCACCGCTGAAGTTTTTGAACGCAATGCCTGAAAGGGGGGATGGCAAACCCAGGACATCCACTTTCGGCGCGACAATTTTTCCAGTAGTTTTTGCCGTGTAGATTGGGGATTCTGGTGGTGCTAAGTTGAAACCTCAAAACAACAAGAACTTGGTTCTTGAGTTGTCTTCTTTTCTTAACTTATTGTTTTATATGTTTTATAAATCTCTTTAACACCATGGACAGAAAAGAAGATCGCGTATGGTGACAGATAGTGAAATATTAGCGTTTTTCCGAGGAGAGTTATCTCTTGCAGTAACCTTTACTTTTAAGCCAATCCCAATTGAGTTTGATACGCCGTTACAAGGCTACGCCGAATGAGATGAATTGCCTTATGCAATCGAGGATTTCGGGGAAAAATTTAACGTCGATGTATCGGCGATCAATTTTGATGCCTACTACCCGTGGGAAAGAGAATCTGTATACCGCAAATGGTTTAACAAAGAGCCGATCGGGCAAGTATCAAAGCCGCTAACTGTACGATTGTTCGCAGAGTCAGCTAAAGCCGGACGCTGGTTATACGATTGATTACAAAAAGTTTTAAGAATGGCTGTACCTGTGCACTTATTTTTGAAAGATGATGGCGGCGCGGTAATCCGTAGCGGTTCCGATGTTCAGTATCGTGAGGGGAGTGTCGAACTTCGTGGTCTTACACATAATCTCAGCATTCCTACCGATGGCGCTACAGGAAAATTGACGGGCACACGTAAACACGCGCCATTTCTGTTCGATAAAGAGATTGATTCTTCCAGCCCATACCTTTACAAAGCCGTTGCCACTGGTCAGACGCTGCAAAGTGCTGAATTCAAGTTCTATCATATTTATGACGCTGGTCAGGAAGTGGAATACTTCAATATTCTGCTGGAAGGTGTAAAGGTTGTTTCTGTAACGCCAATTGTTCACGACACTCGGACTGTAACAGGTACGGGGCATTTGGAGAGCGTGCAACTGCGTTATGAAAAAATCACCTGGCGTATTGTGGATGGTAATATCCAGTATACAGACGCCTGGAACGAACGCCCAACGACATAAAGAAAGGGGGCGTTGCGCTCCCCCTCGTATAACCCTGTAAATAATTCTGTGTAACTGCCACTGTATTAAAGACGATCGCTCAGGCGGTCACCGAACTCGATAATAAAACGGCTCATTGCCAACCGCCAGTTCTGGATCGGCATACTCCATTTTTTGACGCATCCCGGCGCCATCATTGATAACGCCGCGCAGGGAGGGCGTTTGTCTGCGGCAGCTAAGGCCGCACCTTGAGAATGGTTTCTTTTGTCAGCAACGGGTAAAAAGTGATCCACTTACCGTCACCACCAACGGGGCTTTATGGTTTCTATTGCCTAAAAATCAGAAGTTTCGCGGAAGAAAACTGTCCTGTGTCCGATCGCATAGGAGTACGATTAATGATCAATACCTATGTAAACTGAAGGGTTACTGTGGCTCTACAAGGAAAGTTGATACTGAACGGGGCAGATTATGCACCTTTCAACCTGTATGGCGTGGGGGTGTTCATGGCCCACTCTGGCAAAGGCATATATCGCAATAAGGGCGGCTGTGGAGCCGTGCCCGATAATGGCCCGATTCCACCTGGCAAATACTGGATAGTTGAACGTGGATCAGGTGGTTTAGGATCGTGGGCGAAGGCTAAAGCGCAAGACTTATTCAATAAGATGTACTACGGAACCGAGTTTGGGCGTGATGAATGGTTTGCTTTGTATAAGGGTGATTGGGGCATTGATGATGGTACCTGGATAAACAATGTTCACCGTGGATTGTTTCGGCTTCACCCTGGCACTGTCTCTGAAGGTTGCATAACGATTGCCCATAACTCAGATTTTGCCACCATCCGAAACGCGCTATTAAACACATCCCCTATTCAGGTTCCCTGTATGCGTTCTCTTATGGCTCGTGGTTGGGTTGAGGTGGTAGCCAATGGCTCGAACACTTGCCCGTAGAGTTATCAAAGTAGCATTTTACATCCTTTTATCTTTGGTTGTTGGTCGCACACTCGGAAGTCCTGAAACATGGATGAGCCATGAACTAGCCAGCCAGATTGGGCATATAGTTTACGGGCCTGGAGAGGTTGGAGCCGACAACTTTTATGATCTCTATTTTTATATATCTGTAATCGTTGTTTTTTCTATAACAACTGTTCTTTACCTTTTAACAATGATGTTACTTAGAAAAATAAGGAGCAAATAAAATGCCAATCCCCCCGTATATGTGGCTTAAAGACGATGGCGGTGCAGACATAAAGGGAGCTGTTGACGTTCAGGATCGTGACGGCAGCATTGAGGTCATAGGACTGAGCCACGGAGTCAACTTACCTGTAGACAATGCCAACGGTAAGATCACCGGGACTCGTCAACATTCATCAATGATGATTGAAAAGGAAGTTGATAGCTCTACTCCGTATCTTTATAAGGCCGCTGCAACTGGTCAGACGCTGAAAAGCGCGGAGATTCGTTTCTACCACATCAACGACGCAGGTCAGGAAGTACCGTATTACTCTGTGCTGATGGAAAACGTGAAAATCACAGGTGTTAACTGCGGTGTTCCTAACTGCAAACTTGCAGCTAATGACAAAATGAACCACGTTGAAAGCGTCAGCTTGCAGTACGAGAAAATCACATGGAAGATTCTCGACGGGAATATTCAGTTCACGGATGCCTGGAACGAGCGACCAACCGCATAACCCCAGAGGGGGCGTAATTAAATTTTGCTGAGACTGTTACGCGGCTGATCGGTTTGCCTTTGGCCCGGTTGCTGTCAACTTCGAAGAGATATTCATGCCCAGGATTATCAGCGCGGTGCTGTGCAACCAGTTCGAGCGTTCTCGCTGCCAGCATAATAGAATGGGTTTTCCCGATCTTTTGCTCCTTCAGGTTCAGAATGTTGCCTTCCAGATGATTAAAATATGCATATCGTAATTTGAGTGCGTCACCAATCGCGCGGTGGTCTGGTTCAGGAATACCCACAAATCACCATAAATAGGGCTGCTATTACCTCAGCGCTTTATAGCTTTCAAAACCGTGTCGGCACAAACAAACGCGACACCGAGAAAGCCCTTGAAATGCTACGCCAGCACAGACCCTGTAAATAATTCTGTGTAACTGCCGCCGCATTAAAGGCGATCGCTCAGGCGGTCACCGAACTCGATAACAAAACGGCTCATTGCCAACCGCCAGTTCTGGATCGGCATACTCCATTTTTTGACGCATCCCGGTGCCATCATTGATAACGCCGCTCAGTGAGGGTCTGTGTCTGCAGCAGCTAAGGCTGCACCTTGAGACGGGTTTCTTTTGCGGTTTTGTTATATTGCGCAAGATCGGTCAGGCAAATCACATCGCCTTTGCGCATATTAAGAAGCACGGAGGAAGCCATGTGTGATAACAAAACCGATAGTTACGCCAGACGTTTTAATCAGGTTTTTGATTATATTGACCGCCATCTCGACGACGCGCTGTTGCTGGAAAAACTCAGCGAAGTGGCTCACTTCTCGCCATTTCATTTCCATCGTCAGTTTTGCAGCTATTGTGGGATGCCGCCTGGTCGTTACATCCAGATGATGCGCTTAAAACGCGCCTCTTATCGGCTGGCTTTTAATCCGTTAGAGAGAATCACCGATATCGCGTTCGACGCCGGTTTTCAGCATGCCGAATCATTCAGCCGCGCTTTCAGGCAAATGTTTGGTCTGTCACCGACGCAGTTTCGCCAGCGTCCCCTCTGGGTCGACTGGCATCAGCGTATATCAGAAGCTTATCAAACGAGGAGAAAAACGATGCAAGGCCAGGTCAGGATCATTAACTTTTCCGCCACGCCGGTTGCCATGTTGAGCCACCGCGGCCAGCCGGAGCTCATAAACGAAACTGCGGCCCGCTTTATTGAATGGCGAAAAAGCACGGGTCTTTCGCCCGTTGCCAGCAGCCAAACGTATGGTGTTGCTCCGGACGATCCGGCCACAACGCCAGCGGATGAATTTGCGTTCCATATTTGCGGAACGGTAACCTCACCGATTGCCGAAGACAATCGCTTCGGGGTGGTTAATAGCGACATCCCCGCAGGCCGATGCGCGGTGCTGCGCCATCAGGGATCGCACGATGCGTTAACCGGGCTGGCGCAGGCTCTGTACCGCGACTGGCTGCCCGGTAGCGGAGAAGAGCTGCGCGACTTCCCGCTCTTCTTTCACTACCACAACTTTGTGCACGAGGTGGCGGAACATGAATTGCTCACGGATATCTATTTGCCGCTGAAATAAGCCGATCCTGGCTACCGCCGCTGCAGAAGTGAGAGGCGCCGGGAAGTTTCCCGGTGCGTTTTTTCTCCGGGGGAGTGGCGTCGTCCAGAGTTAATCTGGGACTTCAACTTCCCCAGGCAGCCCTCCCATCTTTCTTTTGACCGGGAGAGCTTCTTATCGCTTTACCTTCCTCTTATCCCCGATTAAAGCGCGTTTTCGCCGCTTCCGTTACCGGAGTATAAAGCGAGATCAACGTGCCTTCAGGATCGCGAAACTGCGCCGTCCTGTTTCCCCAGGGTAAATCTTTCGGGGGATGAACCACTTCGACGTGCTCTATTAAGCGATTAAATTCGGCATCGACATCTTCTACCCTGAACTCCAAAATTATCGAGCGATTAAGTGCGGGCTGGGCGCTGCCCTCTTTAAACAGCGCTACCGTCTCAACGCTACCTATGGCTATAACGGCGACCGGCGTGACGATTTCGGCAAAAACCGGGGCTAACCAGTCGGCCTTGCTGCGGGTCACTAATTCATAAAACTGCACAACGTCTTTGATGTTTTGCGCAATCAGGCGGACAGAGACAAATTTCATAGCGATGCTCCATTATGGCGGCGAATAGCGCGGCCTCTGAAAAATATCTTCACTCAGGTATGCTGACAGCGTGGTGGCAACAGGACGAAAAAATGCGGCGTGCAGACAGGTTGTTCCAGATTCTCCAGATACTCAGGCGCTCGACGCTTCCGGTCACCGCGGCGAAACTGGCCGAAGAGCTTGAAGTCTCAAAGCGAACCATTTATCGGGATATGGCGGATCTCGCCGGGCAAAGGGTGCCGGTAGAGGGGGAGG